>CAZCRO010000029.1:0-24252 GCA_964501115.1 uncultured Oscillospiraceae bacterium | reverse complement strand
CCTGCAATAGCAGAGAGTATTTCCAGCACCCAAAAGATTTTGCTTCTCCAAAGTCGTGAAAAGTTGGCGGATAATAATTTTCTCATAGCTGCCACCTCACTTAATATCTTTCCTGCGGAATAGCAGATTTCTTCTTGTGTGACCAACGATGAGCTTGTTACGGATGACTCCATCCGAATATTCCGTTCCGACAGTCATACTGATACAGATTACAAACGCAAAAGCCATCATCTGATACAAGTTATGGAATACATCATCCAGATAAATCGGATTTTCTGAGTTTTGTACCGCCGGTGAATAATTTGCTATAACAATAAAGGCGGAAAATCCAGCAAAAAACAAGATTTCCAGCCAAAATAATTTGCTTTTCAAAATATGCCGGATTTCCGAATTTAACAGTTTACGCATGATTGCCACCTCCCACAAGAGAAATATAGTAGCTCTCCAGACTTTCGTCCTTCTCCTGCATGGACAGCACTTCGCAGTTTTCTTTGGAGAGGGCTGTTGTCAGCTGTGTCACATTGACCTTTGCGTACACATCCGCAGTAGTAGTGGAAATGATTTTATATTCCAACTTCATATCGTCAAGAACACGAGCCAGAGTTGCGGTGTCAGTTACTTCCATGCGGACACATTTACGACTGGCTGCATCCAATTCCTCGGCACTCAGTTCCTTTACCATGCATCCGTTGTCGATGATACCGTAATGGGTAGCCAGACGGGAAAGCTCGTCCAGAATATGACTGGAAATCAGAACTGTAATCTGTCGTTCACGGTTCAGCTTCAAAATAAGCTCACGTATTTCCACGATGCCCTGTGGGTCAAGACCGTTCACAGGCTCGTCCAGAACAAGGAAGTCAGGATCACCGGCTAATGCAATAGCAATGCCCAAGCGCTGCTTCATGCCAAGAGAGAAGTTCTTCGCTTTTTTCTTTCCGGTGTTTTCCAAGCCCACCAGTTTCAGAAGTTCGGGAATCCCATCGTATGACGGCAGACCGAGAACGAGATATTGCTGTTTCAGATTATCTTCCGCAGTCATATCCATGTAGATGGACGGAGTTTCCACTACAGCACCCATGCGGCGGCGGGATTTGATAATATCCTTACTGTCATTGCGAATGCCATACAGGGTAAAATCACCGGAAGTCGGCTCCTGCAATCCGCAGATCAGTCGGATCAAGGTCGTCTTACCGGCGCCGTTCTTTCCCACAAAGCCATAGATAGAGCCTTTGGGAACGTGCATGGTAAGACCGTTTAGTGCCTGAAAGTTTTTATACTTTTTGGTCAGGCTGTTTGTTTGCAAAACATACTGCATAGTGTGTTACCTCCTTTGCTGACCTAAGTTTACAAAACAAAAGTCAAGAAAGTGGTCAAGAAAAACGTCAAGATTTGGTCAAGATTTTTGTTCTGCCAGTTTGAAGCCAATGCCCCAGACTGTTTCGATATAGTCCACGCCGCTGACATCCTGTAATTTTTTACGCAGGTTGCTGATGTGCTGCTTCAAAGAACGCTCGGTGCAGTCGGGGGTGTCCAGACTGATTCTGTCAAGCAGAACACTCTTTGCTATAACCTGTTTGGGATTCTCCATCAGCAGCTTCAAGATGGCATATTCTGTTCGGGTCAGCTTCACAGCCTGTCCCTGCACCGTCAGAGAAAGGGAAACCATATCCAAAACCAAATCGCCAACGGAAAGGGATTTGGTTTCACCATGTTGTTCTGCTTTGCGGAGCTGAACGGTGATACGGGCAAGAAGCTCCTTGGTATCAAATGGCTTGGTCATATAATCGGCAGCACCACTAAGCAAAAGATTCACCTTATCCTGCACGTCCACTTTTGCGCTGAGAACAATAACGGGAATCTTCTCAATGTGGCGCAGAACTTCTTCTCCGGAAAGCCCCGGCAGCATCAAATCCAGCAGAACCAGATCCGGCTTACTTTGTGCAAGAAGATATAAAGCTTCTGTTCCGGAATATGCCCGAAGGATGGCGTATCCTTCTCTGGTCAGTACATCTGCCAGCATATCTCCGATCGGAATGTCATCATCAATAATTGCGATTGTCTTCATGTTTTATTACTCCATTCGCATTGGATTGCATACGAAAATACACGCTTATATCATAGCATTGAACTGTAAAATTTTCAATCATACGCAGGCCATACCTCCTGAATTGCAGCGCCCATACATAATTTTTCTGTTTCCACTATGGAAAAATCCTTCTTTTTGTGATAAGCTGAGCTTAAAAGAGAACAGGAAGGATGAGATCTTATGGATGCCATTTACGAACTTCGCCAATGGGTGGAAGAAAGCAAACGCATGGTGGTTTTCACAGGTGCGGGAGTCAGTACAGAAAGTGGCGTGCCGGATTTTCGGAGTGCGGATGGATTGTACAGTCAAAAGTTCGATTATCCTCCGGAGACCATTATCAGCCATAGCTTTTATCTGCGGAATCCGGAATATTTCTTCCGCTTTTACCGGGAGAAAATGATGCCGCTGGAGGTGCAGCCTAATATTGCCCACCTGACCTTCGCCCGCTGGGAGGCGGAAGGGAAGCTTTCTGCGGTGGTTACGCAGAATATAGATGGCCTGCATCAAAAAGCAGGTTCCAGGCAGGTGTTTGAGCTTCACGGCTCTGTATTGCGCAATTACTGCCAGAAGTGCCATCGCTTTTACCCGGCCGAATATGTCAAAAATGCGGACGGTATTCCCAGGTGTGTTTGTGGCGGAATCATAAAGCCGGATGTGGTACTCTATGAGGAGGGGTTGGCAGAAAAAACAGTGGAAGGGGCACTGGAAGCCATTTCCCGGGCAGATATGCTCCTGGTGGCCGGTACCAGCCTGACGGTTTATCCGGCTGCAGGTTTTCTGCGCTACTATCATGGCAACCGCCTGGTTCTGATCAACCGGGATCCCACCCCCTTTGACGACCGTGCAGACCTGGTCATTCACGGCAGCCTGGGACAAGTCCTTTCCCAGCTGGAAAATATATGAAAACATCGGGAGCAGCCGGAAAAGGGCAGCTCCCGATGTTTCGTTTCAGGGTTACTTTTTCTTCTTTTTGGCAGGTGCCTTCTTCGCCATAGGTATTTCCTTGAGTACGATGGCGGTGCGGGCAGGGAGATAGAGAGAAATCGAGGAATTGCCCTCTTCGTCCACCAGTGCAGGATAGTTCGTTCCATCAATAAGGCCATTTCCGCCATATTTGGGGTCGTCGGTATTGAGAACCATCCGGTAGTCGGCAAGATTTGGCAAAGAGACCTCCAAATCGTTGAAGGACTGGCTGGGGTGGAAGTTAAAGGCAAACATCAGTCCTTGCCGGTAGAATACCAGTACCTTCTTTTCGGGAAGATTCAGCCGCAGGTCGCCAAAACGCATTTTGAACAGATTGGCTTGCTTTGCCAGGAGAATCATATCCTCGTCAAACTGACCCAGCCACTGGTATTTCAGGTATCCATTGTCCCGCAAGCTCCATTGGCGGCGGCAATAGTGGAAACTCCAGCCGTTGCCCTCCCGGGGGAAGTCGATCCATTCCGGATGGCCGAATTCATTGCCCATAAAGTTCAGGTAGGCTTCACCGCCGCCGGCCAGCGTAAAGAGCCTGGCCATTTTATGCAGGGCGATAGCCCGGTCAATCACCGGAGTGTGGGTTCGCTTCTCCATATCGGTATACATGGCAGCGTCTGCCAGGCGGAACATCAGGGTCTTGTCTCCCACCAGTGCCTGATCGTGGCTTTCCACATAGGCGACGGTATCTTCTCCCGGGCGGCGCATGCACATGTTGCACCACATGCCGAAAATATCCCAGTCTTCATCCCGGCGATCCTTTACGGTACGGATCCACATATCCGGGAGCCCCATACCCAGCCGATAGTCAAATCCGATGCCGCCGTCAGCAATGGGCAGGCACATGCCGGGCATACCGGACATATCTTCCGCAATGGTGATGGCATTGGGGTTAACCTGACGAATCAGCTCATTGGCCAGCTGCAAATAGGTGATGGCATCCACATTGGTATTCAGGGAGAAGTATTTGTCGTTGGAGTTAAAGTCTGTGCCCAGTCCGTGATCATGATAAAGCATGGAGGTAACGCCATCGAAACGGAAACCGTCAAAATGGTATTCCTTCATCCAGAATTTTAGGTTGCTCAGCAGGAAGTGGATGACCCCTGTCTTGCCATAGTCAAAGCATTTGGTGCCCCAGGCAGGGTGATCTCCCTTGGGACCATCGTGGAAGAACTGCCAGGTGGTACCGTCGAACATGTTGATTCCTTCGGCAGTGTTTTTAACAGCATGGGAATGAACCAGATCCAGCAGCACACACAGTCCCATGCTGTGGGCTTTGTTTACCAGATATTTCAGGTCATCCGGGCGGCCGAACCAGCTGGATGCGGCAAAGAAATTGGCAACCTGATATCCGAAGCTTCCATAATAGGGGTGCTCCATAATGGCCATCAGCTGAATGGTATTGTAACCCGCCCGCTGGATACGGGGCAGAACCTTATCGGCAAATTCCCGGTAAGAGCCTACTTTGCCTTCCTCCTGTGCCATTCCAACGTGAGCCTCATAAATATACAGGCTTTCTTCCCGCTTGAATCCGGCATCCGTCCAGGGGAAAGTGATTCTGTCATCAATAACTTCAGCGCTCCAGGTTACGCTGCCGCTGTCCTGGGTTACTTCCCGGGCGTACAGGGGGATATGTTCCGTACGCTGCAGGTTGGCATCTACAACGGTTTTTACTTTGCAGTACTGCCACAGCGCATTTTCTCCGGGGAGGAATATTTCCCAGTTCCCATTTCCGACAGGGGTCAGAGGATGGCTGGTTGGATTCCAGTTATTGAATTCGCCGGTCAGGTAAAGCTGATAAGCGCTGGGTGCCCATTCCCGGTAGACCCAGCCACCATCCACACGGTGGAAGCCAAAGTATTCATGGCCGCTTGCAAAATCCAGCAGACTCTGGCCGGGGGACAGAATTCTGTTTTTTGCTTCATGATACAGGCGCATCCGCAAATCGATGTCACCGGAAAAATTCTTCAGTTGGGGATTCAGTTCCAAAATTCGGTACATAGGGTGCTCCTCTCTGTATGCGTAAAGGCATGGATCACTGTATTGTGTAAAAATATGTACATCCTATGAGGATATGCTAATTTTAGTTCAGAATTGTCATTCTGTCAACCTGTAAAATGGATGCTGCTTTTTCGGATACGTACCATTTTGCGGTAAGCGTTCCTTTCTACAAATTAACGGGTTGAAAGAAAATCCTGTTTGGTGTATAATGTTGCAAGAATGTTTTGGGAGGATTACAATGGATAAGAAAGGAAAAAAGCAGGCGTATTTCGGCTATGCACTGCTGGCTATGGTGGCGGCGGTGCTGACCTGGCGGTGCTTTTATGGCTTTTGCTGGTCGGATGAGAGCTTTTATCTGACCTTTGCCCAGCGTATGTGGAATGGACAGCAGCTGATTGTGGATGAATGGCATCCGGTGCAGTTCTATTCGGCTGTTTTGTATCCTGTATACAGCCTGTACCATATGATTTTTGGTACAACCGGCATTTATTTGTTTGCCCGAATTTTTTATACATTCCTGGCCTTCGGTTGCAGTTTGCTGGTGTTTTATACTTTTTCCAGGGAGCATGCGCCTTTGCCTGCATGGTTGTGCGCGGTGAGCGTGCTGCTCTATTCCCGGGGAAATATTTGGGGGGCAAGTTATTATAATCTGTTCCTTCTTTTGACTGTGGCAGCCTTCTGCCTTGCTTTGCTTGGGCGGCAGAGAACATGGCTTTTGCTACCCTGCGGACTGTGCCTGGGCTTTTCCGTGTTGTGTGTGCCGTACTTTGCGCCCTTTGTGATCGCTGCTCTGGCGGCCGGGACGTTTTCCGGAAAGCACCGGAAAATGACAGGATGGATTTTTGCGGGCATTTGTTTGGCCGCCGGGTATTTCCTGGTTTGTTTTCTTCCCAGGGATTTGGGTGCGGTGCTTTCCTCCTTGGGGAAGATTTTGTCCGATCCGGAGCATGAAACAGGGCCGGTTTCCAACTTGATTTTGGCAATCCGGGATGTAAAACTGTTGTACTATTACGAGGCTTGTCTTGTGCTGTTGAGCACCGGTCTGGTGCTGATCGGTGGCAAACTTCCCAAAAAGTGGGGACAAATTCCCGGGCTACTGGTTGCTCTGGGGGGCGCGCTGGTATCTTTCCTGCGTTACCGAAACGCGGAAACCGGTTTTGCTGCTTATACGTTTATTTTGTTTTGTCTGCCGCTTCTGGCGAGTCGCTGGCTGTATCGCAAAATGGACCGCATGGCGCTGGCACTGCGTATTCTCGGTGTGGCTATGGGGCTTTCTATGGCGCTCAGCTCCAACACAGAGGCCATCGGCTTTACGGTTGGGCTGGCTGTATACGCTATGGGTGTGATGCTTCAGTTGATCCGCCCGGAAGAGCAGCCCCTTCGCCGCCTGACAGCGGTAGTATTGGCATCCATTATGCTGCTTACCACTTTTTCCGGACGGGTGACGCAGGTATTCCGGGATGGAGCGCTTTCTGATTTGAAGGTGACCATGACACAGGGCCCCGCCGCGGGAATCCGAACCACCCGGGAACACGCCCAACAGTATGGTGAGATTCTTTCCATGCTGGATGATCTGCAAACTCATTGCCGGGAAGAAAGCAGTATTTTTTTCACCAAGCTGCTTCCCTGGGGCTATTTAGCCTGTGATTATCCCTGCGCTGCCCCGACAGCGTGGAGAACCGCTCTGGACAGCCCCCGTCTGGAAGCCTATTATCAGGAGCATTCTCTTCCTGAAATTGTGGTGGTTTTGTCCCCGGAAGTGGGCAACTACCCCTATGAGCCTACACCCAATGAAAATACCTTGTCCGGCTGGCTTTGGGAAACCATGTGTCAGGCAGAGTATTCCTGTTTGGAGTACCCCTGCGCAACGGTCTACCTGGCACCCGGGGCAGCGCAACAGAAGTAAGGAGGCAAGAATATGTATCAACCCCTGGCAGATTTGCTGCGCCCCCAAACGCTGGATGAGGTGGTGGGGCAGGAGCATATTTTGGGAGAGGGCGCGGTTCTGCGCCGTTTAATAGATTCCGGAAATATTCCCAATATGGTGTTCTATGGCCCCAGCGGCACAGGAAAGACTACGGTAGCCAACATCATTGCCAAACAGACCAACAGAATGCTCTATAAGCTGAACGCTACCACGGCGTCCACAGCGGATATTCGGGAAATCACCTCCCAGCTCGATACGCTTATGGCACCCAACGGTGTTTTGCTTTACTTGGATGAGATTCAGTCTTTTAATAAAAAACAGCAACAATCCCTGCTGGAATACATTGAAAATGGGAAAATAACCCTGATTGCTTCAACTACAGAAAACCCTTATTTTTACGTATTCAATGCAATTCTGAGCCGTTCTACTGTGTTTGAATTCAAACAGATTTCCAAAGAAGCCGCTCAAAAGGCCGTTGAGCGTGCGGTGGCTTTTATGGAAAAACGCACCGGACTGACCGCAAAACCAGACGATGGTGTGCTGGAATACATTGCCGGTGCCAGTGGGGGAGACCTGCGCAAATCTATGAATGCCATAGAGGTTCTGTTCTCTGCCGCACAGCCGGATGGAAATACGCTGAAGCTGACGATGGAAGATGCCCAGGCGGTCACGCAGAAAAGCGCAATGCGTGCAGACCGGGATGGGGACAATCATTACGATCTGCTTTCCGCATTGCAGAAATCCATCCGTGGTTCTGACCCGGATGCTGCGTGCCATTATCTGGCACGGCTTCTGGAGGCGGGACAAATGCAGTCAGCCTGCCGCCGGCTGATGGTAATTGCCGCGGAGGATGTAGGGCTTGCGTATCCCCAGATTATTCCTATTGTAAAATCCTGTGTGGATATGGCTCTGATGCTGGGCATGCCGGAGGCACGGATCCCTCTTGGAGATGCTGCCGTGCTCATGGCTACCTCTCCAAAGTCCAATTCCGGCCACATTGCTCTGGATACAGCCCTGGAGGATGTACGCAAGGGCTTGGGAAGAAGCTATCCCCGGCATTTGCAGAATGTCCATGCGGATACATTCACGATGGAACGCAAGCAGGGCTATCTTTACCCTCATAATTATCCAAACCATTGGGTGGCTCAGCAGTATTTGCCGGATGACCTTGTGGGAAAGCAGTATTATGAATATGGAACTAATAAGCTGGAGCAGGCAGCCAAGCAGTATTGGGATGCCGTGAAGAAGGAGCACTGAACAATGGATATTCGAGTCGGTGATGTATTGACCATGAAAAAAGCGCATCCCTGCGGGGAGAAACGCTGGCTTTGCCTGCGCACAGGAGCGGATTTTCGCCTCCGGTGTCTGGGATGCAGCCATGAATTGATGATTCCCCGGTTTAAAGCAGAAAAAAATATCCGCTGTGTGGAACACAAAGAAGAGAAATAATCGTTTCAACCCGTATTGCAGGTAAACTTGCGTCGGCCGTCGCTCATTCAAGCGACGGCCTTTTTGCGTCTGTGGGCGTATACTTCCTTCATCCGGACAGGGGGAGGGCAAAGGATGTATCTGGATCTTGTGATGCTGTTCAATTTTGGCGTGGATTTTCTGCTGCTGATCGCTGCCTGTCGTTTGGGCGGAGTACAGCGCAGAGTAGGGAACCTTGCACTGGCTGCTGCCATTGGGGCAATTTATAGCGGCGGATGTATGTTACCGGGTTTTTCCTTTTTAAACGGACTCCATTGGCGGCTCATTTGTCTGGCATTTATGTGTCTGATTGCCTTCGGTACAGGCAGGCTGCTCTGGAAGCTGGGTGCTCTCTACCTGCTGCTTAGCTTGGCACTGGGCGGTATGGCAGTGCTGGCAGGGGACGGCGATATGGCTGGTGTTCTGCTGGGGGCGTTGGGGCTATGGTGCCTGTGCAGACTGTGCCTTTCATATGCCTCCACGGAGCAACGGTTTCTTCCCCTGGAAGTGACACTGGGGAGCCGAACCCTTTCAATGACGGCACTGCTGGATACAGGCAACTGCCTGAGAGACCCGGTAACAGGGGAGAGGGTGTATGTCATCGGCCGGGAACAGGCGCAGGCACTTACGGGCCTGGGCTTTGAGCAGCTGGCAGCGCCTATGCAGACAATACTCAGTGCGCCAATTCCCGGTCTTCGCCTGATTCCGTATCAGGCGGTGGGGCAGGATTGCGGTATTATGTTGGCGCTGCGGTGTTCCGAAATGCGTGTTGCAGGGAAAGTGCAAAGGGGAATTGTGGCATTTTCTCCGAATTCATTGGAAAGTCATGGGTTTCAGGCGCTGATAGGAGGGTATGTATGAATTGGTTTGTTAGATTGTTTCAGCATTTGCAGGAAAAGCCATTGCCGGTATTTTACATTGGTGGCAGTGATGTTTTGCCGCCGCCCCTGCGGGGAGAGGAGGAACGGCAGGCAATAGAAGCACTCACCCGTGGAGACGAGTCTGCCAGAATGCGGCTGGTGGAACATAATCTGCGTTTGGTCGTGTATATTGCCCGCCGTTTTGAGAATCCCGGTACCAATCTGGAAGATCTTATTTCCATCGGAACCATTGGACTTATGAAAGCCATCGCCACATACCGCGCAGACCGGAATATCAAGCTGGCAACATATGCTTCCCGATGTATCGAAAATGAGATATTGATGCATTTTCGGAAAATTGCCAATCAGAAAACGGAGATTTCCCTGGACGAGCCCATCAATCTGGATGGGGAAGGAAACGAATTGCGTTTGTCGGATGTGTTGGGAACCGCAGAGGATGAAATTCAGCGTCCTCTGGAAGCAGATGCGGAGGTAGCGGTACTGCGCCAGGCGGTGCAGGAGTTGCCTCCCAGAGAGAAGGAGATCATTTCCATGCGCTTTGGAATGAACGGCTGTAAAGAGTTGACCCAGAAGGAAGTTGCCCAGATTTTAGGAATCTCCCAATCCTATATTTCCCGCCTGGAAAAGCGGATTCTACAAAAGCTGCGCAAGGAGTTTATCCGCCAAACCAGTTGTGCCTGAAAGAAAAACCGGACAAGGACTTGCCAAAATGGCGAGGAGATGCTATAATGAAATAAAATTATATCGATATGTTTTTGTATCGATAAAAGATGGATGGGAAAGAATATGGAAAATCATGCGAAAGTATCAAAAGCCGTTCTTAAACGGCTGCCGGGCTACCTGGCGTATCTGAAAAGTCTGCCGGATACTGCGCCTGCCAATATTTCCGCCACTGCTTTGGCCAGCGCTCTGGACATGGGGGAGGTGCAGGTGCGCAAGGATCTGGCCATCGTATCCAATGGCGGCCGGCCCAAGGTTGGCTACCTGCGTGAAGCATTGATAGATGATATAGAGCAGTTCCTGGGTTACGACAATACAACAGATGCCATTTTGATCGGAGCGGGAAAGCTGGGTCTTGCCCTTATGGGTTACACCGGGTTCGAAGCCTACGGTCTGAACATTCAGGCAGCTTTCGATGTGAACCCCGTTATTGAGAAGACGGAAAACGGCCAGCCGGTTTACCCCCTTTCCAAGCTGGAGCACTATTGCAAGCTGCATAAGGTGCTGATGGGTATCATCACTGTTCCGGCAGAGGCGGCACAGTCTGTGGCGGATATGCTGATTGCCGGGGGCGTAAAGGCAATTTGGAACTTCGCTCCGACACATCTGGATGTTCCTGCCAACATTCTTGTTCAGAATGAGAACATGGCAACCTCCCTGGCGGTGCTTTCTGTTCATCTGCAGGCGCAGATCAAGGAAGAGAAAGAAACAGGAAAATAATGTTTGCCGTACCCTTGAGGGTACGGCATTTCTTTTTAGAGATTCATGCACAGATTATTTTGCTAATTCAAAAGCTCCCCGGCGAAAAACCGGGGAGGATGGACTTTATTTGCCGGGCTTGAAGCTGTCCTTCAGGCTGACAGAACGGTTGAATACCAAATGTGTCTCGGTGGAATCCTTGCTGTCCGGGCAGAAATATCCCAGACGCATAAACTGGTAACTTTCTCCGGCCTTGGCTCCGGCCAGGGAAGCTTCTACCTTGCACCCGGTAAGAACTTCCAGGGAGTTGGGGTTCAGACATGCCAGGAAATCCTTTCCTGCGGCATCGGGATCCGGATCGTCGAAGAGGTTGCTGTACTGCCGTACCTCTGCGTCATAGCAGTTGTTTGCATCCACCCAATGGATGGTTGCGCCCTTGATTTTCCGTCCGTCAGCGGGATCGCCGCCCTTGCTGTTGGGGTCATAGGTGGCCAGAACTTCCGTAACATTTCCGTTTTCGTCTGTCACGCAGCCGGTACACTTAATCACATAGGCACCCTTCAGGCGGCATTCGGGGCCATCGGGGTACAGGCGCTTGTATTTGGGAATGGGCTGTGCCAGGAAATCGTCCGCTTCAATCCAGATGTTCCGGGAGAAGGTGACTTCACGGGAACCGGCGGCCTCATCGTTGGGATTGTTTTCTACCAGGAAGGTCTCGCTCTGGCCTTCGGGATAGTTGGTGATGGTCAGCTTCACAGGCTTCAGGATAGCCATGACACGCTTGGCGGTTTCGTTCAGGTCTTCCCGCAGGCAGTGCTCCAGGAACGCGTATTCAATGGTGTTGGGGCTCTTGGCAACACCTACACGGTCGCAGAAGTTGCGGATGGATGCAGGGGTATAGCCACGTCGGCGCAGACCACACAGGGTAGGCATCCGGGGATCGTCCCAGCCGGATACATAGCCATTTTCAACCAGGGCACGGAGCTTGCGCTTGCTCAGCACGGTATGGTCAATACCCAGCCGGGCAAACTCGATCTGCCGGGGATGATGGGGGACGGAGACATGCTCCACGACCCAGTTATACAGGGGACGATGGTTCTCAAATTCCAGGGAGCAGAGGCTATGGGTGATGCCCTCCAGAGCGTCCTGGATGGGATGAGCAAAGTCGTACATGGGGTAGATACACCACTTGTCTCCCTGGCGGTGGTGGTGCATGTGGCGGATACGATAGATAACCGGATCACGCATATTAAAGTTGCCGGAGGCCAGGTCAATCTTGGCACGCAGGGTATACTTGTTGTCCTCGAATTCACCGGCACGCATCCGGGCGAACAGATCCAGACTCTCTTCGATGGGACGATCCCGGTAGGGAGATACGGCAGGCGTGTTCAGATCGCCACGGTATTCCTTAAACTGCTCCGGGGTCAGCTCACACACGTAAGCCAGTCCCTTCTGAATCAGTTCTACAGCGTATTCATAGTCTTTTTCAAAGTAGTCCGATCCATAGAAGAACCGATCCTGCCAGTCAAAGCCCAGCCAGTGAATGTCTTCCTGAATTGCTTCAACAAATTCCACGTCTTCCTTTGTGGGGTTGGTGTCGTCCATGCGCAGGTTGCAGATACCGCCGAATTTCTCTGCGGTACCGAAGTCGATGATCAGTGCCTTGCAGTGGCCAATGTGCAGGTAGCCGTTGGGTTCCGGCGGAAACCGGGTGTGTACGGTCTGCCCGGCGAACCGGCCGCCTTCGGCAATATCTTCTTCAATAAAGGCATGGATGAAATTCTTGCTTTCCGTGATCTCAGCCATATGGAATACTTCCTCTCTTTGGTAAGCGTTGTATGATAATGCGATATTATAACCTATTTCACGGAAAATTGCAACTGAAAATACGGTTCTTATCAAGCTTTTTCGTAATTTTCGAAAAAATGGACGGTTATTTTTAATCCGGATTATGAAATTATTAAGAAATCTTTCAAATAGTGGTTGTCATTTTGCCATTTGTACGCTAAAATAGGATAGACGATGTGCGTGATTCCATCCACGCGAAACACAGAAGGAGTGATTCAACTTGTCTCAAATCAAATACAAGCGCATTTTGCTAAAACTCAGCGGCGAAGCTCTGGCTGGCGAAGGTCACCATGGGCTTGACTATAGTGTGATCCATCCGGTGTGCGACGCCATTCGTGAGTGCCACGAAAGCGGTGTTCAGATTGGCTTGGTAATCGGCGGCGGCAATTTCTGGCGTGGAGTTAAGGACGGTGCGGATAAGATGCAGCGTTCTCACGGCGATGCAATGGGTATGCTGGCTACCGTTATGAACGCCATTGCCATGGCTGATGCTCTGGAGCAGCATGGTGTACCTGCCCGGGTACTCAGTGCGGTGGAAATGAACAAATTTGCGGAGTATTTCACCCGGGACACTGCCGACCGTTACCTGAATGAGGGTAAGGTTTGTATTTTTGCTGCCGGTACCGGCAACCCCTATTTCACCACGGACACCGGTGCGGTTCTGCGCGGTGTGGAAATTGAGGCAGATGCCATTCTGCTGGCCAAAAATGTGGATGGCATTTACTCCGCGGACCCCAACGTGGATCCCACAGCGGTCAAGTTCGATGAGCTGACCTATGACGAGGTTCTGGCCCGCCACCTGAAGGCGACGGATACCACCGCCATGACCCTGGCTATGGACAACCATGCAACTCTGGTGTGCTTTGCCCTTGCCGACCCCCAGAACATCCTTCGCGTTGCCCGCGGAGAGAAAATTGGTACAATTGTTAAGGAGGACTAATCAATGAGCGTAGATTTTAAGGAATATTCCAGAAAGATGGAGCGCACCCTGGAGCACCTGGGTGAAGACTTTGACGCTGTGCGTGCAGGCAGAGCCAATGCCAAGGTTCTGGATCGTATTACTGTGGAATATTATGGAAGCGAGACTCCCCTCAATGGAGTAGCCACCATTTCTTCCCCCGATGCCCGTACCCTGGTCATCACCCCCTGGGATACCAAGATACTCAAGGATATTCAAAAGGCTATTCAGATGTCCGATCTGGGCATCAACCCTCAGAACGATGGCCGTGTGATCCGGTTGATTTTCCCCCAGCTGACGGAGGAGCGTCGTAAGGAACTGTCCAAGCAGGTCAAGAAGTATGCCGAGGATGCAAAGGTTGCCATGCGGAACATCCGCCGGGACGGCATGGACTATGTGAAGAAGCTGAAGAAGAGCAACGAGATCACAGAAGATGACCAGAAGAAGGCAGAGAAGGATCTGCAGGATATGCTGGATAAGTTCATCAAGAAGGTAGATGCCGCTCTGGCAGCTAAGGATAAGGAACTGATGTCCATCTGATTTTCCCATTTCTCCGGGGGGAATCCCCCCGGAGAAATCTACGGAACCGCGGATAAAACCGGCCGGTGCAAGGGTACAGGCCGGCTTTATGGGCGGTTCCCAGAAATTTCAAAAGAAAGAGGTGCTTCTATATGGCACTTTCTCAAACGAATTCTCCCGCACATCCCAGACACATTGCCATCATTATGGACGGCAATGGCCGTTGGGCTAAAAAGCGTGGTTTACCCCGTACTGCCGGACACAGCGCCGGAGCGGAGGCGTTCCGCCGGATTGCAAATTATTGCCGCACTTTGGGCGTGGAGTATCTGACTGTATACGCTTTTTCAACTGAAAACTGGAAGCGCTCTCAGGAAGAAGTGGGGGGGATTATGCGCCTCCTGCGCCGGTATCTGGAAGAAGCGCTGCTGGATATGGAAAAAAACCGGGTTCGGTTTCGCTTCTTCGGAGATCTGTCCAGACTGTCTCCTCAGTTGCAGCAGCTTTGTCGGGATGCAGAAAGCCGTTCGTCGGAATACGATGTACAGGTGAATTTTTGCCTGAACTACGGTGGGCGGGATGAAATTGTCCATGCCGCCAGACAGTTCGCCCAGCGGGTGGCTTCCGGAGAATGCCGGGCAGAAGAGTTGACGGAGGAAGCTTTCAGCCGGTATCTGTATTCGGCGGATGTTCCGGATCCGGAACTGATTATCCGTCCTTCCGGTGAAATGCGCACCAGTAATTTTCTGCTGTGGCAATCGGCCTATTCTGAATATGTTTTTATGGATGTTCTGTGGCCGGACTTTGGCCCTGCGGATCTGGACAGAGCAATTGAGGAATATCACCGGCGGAATCGCCGGTTCGGAGGAGTATAAAAGATGAAGACAAGAATAATCACTGCGGCGATCTGCATCCCCGTTATGCTGCTGGTTTTGCTGGTGGCACCGGAAATTGTGGGTGCTGTGGTGTTGGGTATCCTGCTGGCCATTGGCAGTTATGAGTTTCTGTATCGTACCGGTTTGGTGCGCCATGTGCGCATGGTTGCCTACAGCTGTCTGGCAGCGTTTCTGCTTTCCATTTGGAGCTATTATGGCGGGATCAATGCCTATCTGCTGCTGGGGCTGATTGTTTACTTTATGCTCCTGTTTTCCGAGGTTATGATGGATCACGTCAAGGTGCCTTTGGAGTGGGTTGGCCTGTGCGCCCTGGGAGGCTTCGTGATTCCGTATTTACTTAGTGCTTTGGTGCGCATTCTTATTACGGCAAACGGGCGTTTCTTTATCCTTGTTCCCTTTACCGTGGCTTTTCTGGCGGATGCCGGCGCCTATTTTATTGGTCTGCGGTTTGGCCGCCATAAGCTGGCCCCTGTGGTCAGCCCCAATAAAACCATCGAGGGTGTTCTGGGTGGTATGGCGTTCTCCCTGGTGGGAATGCTGGTTTATGGTCTGATTTTGCATGTGGGGCTGCAGTTCCGGGTAAACTATGGTCTGGCAATTTTGTATGCTCTGGCCGGTGCCGGAGTGGATGTGATGGGAGATTTGTGCTTCTCTGTGGTCAAGCGTCAGACTGGCATCAAAGATTATGGCAATCTGATTCCCGGACACGGTGGCGTGCTGGATCGGTTCGATTCTCTGGTTCTTGTTGCGCCCCTGATGGAAGCGTTTTTGTTGATTCTTCCCTTTGCGAGGTAATCCATATGGTTAATTGTATTTCAATTCTGGGTTCCACCGGTTCCATCGGCCGCCAGAGTCTGGACGTAGTGCGGATGCACCCGGAGATTCGGGTAGCAGCCCTTACCGCAGGCAGCAATGTAGAGCGTATGGCGCAGCAGTGCCGGGAATTTTCTCCAAAGCTGGCAGTGATGTCCACGGAAGAGTCTGCAGCTCAGCTGCGGCAGCTGTTGGCCGATACCACGATACAGGTGCTTTCCGGTGAGCAGGGGCTGATCGCCGCTGCCACATGTGAGGAAGCAGACTGTGTCATCACTGCCGTAGTGGGAATGTTGGGCTTGAAGCCAACGCTGGCGGCCATTCAGGCAGGGAAACGGATCGGCCTTGCCAATAAAGAGACTCTGGTTTGCGCAGGCGAACTGGTCATGGCTGAGGCGGCACGCTGCGGGGCGGAAATTGTCCCGGTGGACTCGGAGCATTCCGCTATTTTTCAGTGCCTGATGGGCTGTGGAAGCTCCAGGGAAGTTGAGCGGATTATTTTAACCTGTTCCGGAGGCCCGTTTTTCGGAATGGATAAGCAGCAGCTTTCCAAGGTGACCAAGGACGATGCCCTGCGGCACCCCAACTGGAAGATGGGCGCAAAAATCACAGTGGATTGTGCCACACTGATGAATAAGGGGCTGGAAGTAATTGAGGCAATGCGTTTGTATCATCTTCCGCTGGAAAAGGTGGACGTTCTGATTCACCGGCAAAGTATTGTCCACAGTATGGTGGAGTTTACAGACGGTGCGGTTATGGCACAAATGGGTACGCCGGATATGCGGCTTCCCATTCAGCTGGCGATGACTTACCCACAGAGGTTCCCATCGCCCGTAGAGAAGCTGGATTTAACCCAGTGTGCAAGCCTGACATTCTGCCATCCGGACATGGAGAATTTCCCCTGCCTGGCGCTTGCCAGACGTTGTGCGGAAAAAGGCGGCAATGCCTGTGCGGCAATGAACGGTGCCAATGAGGAGGCGGTTGCCATGTTCCTCCGGGATGAAATCGGGTTTTACGATATTTACCGGCTGGTAAACCAGGCGGTTGAGGAAGTTCCTTTCCGGGAAGAGCCTACTTTGGAGCAGATCCTGGAAACAGACCGGCTGGCACGGCTGGCGGTTCGAAATGCGGTTTGAGGCAGAGTATGAGTTATCTTTTTGCGATTTTACTGTTTAGCGTTATCATTTTTTTGCATGAGTTGGGGCATTTCCTGGCAGCAAAAGCTTTTGGTGTACAGGTAAATGAGTTTGCGCTGTTTATGGGCCCGGCAATCTTAAAAAAGCAAATCGGATCTACCTTGTATTCCATCCGGTGTATTCCTTTTGGCGGTTTTTGCGCTATGGAAGGGGAGGATGGAGACGGAGAAGCGGACGATCCTCACTGCTTTACAAATGCCGCCTGGTGGAAGCGGGCAATCATTCTGGTTGCCGGAGCGTTTATGAACTTTCTGACAGGCCTGGCCATGCTGGCGGTTTTCTTTGCTCCGGATCAGCAGTTTGTACTGCCTGTGGTGGCAGAGGTGGAACCTCAGTGTGTGTTTGCCGGTGAATCCGGCATCCAGCCGGGAGATACCCTGCTGCGTGTGGACGGAGAAAAAATCTATGTCAGCAGCGACTTCTCCATGATTTTAAATCTCAATCCCGGAGATATTCACGATTTGGAGATTCTACGGGATGGTAAGAAAATCAAGCTGGACAATTTGAATATGGAGAAGCAGCCCATTGAGAATCAGGATGGAACGGTTTCCCTGCGCTATGGTTTTCAGTTCTCCGTTGTGGACGCCACATTCGGCCAAACCGTGAAATACACCTGGGCAACCGCCATGGATTTTGTTCGCATGGTGCGCCTGTCGCTGCAAATGCTCTTTACCGGTCAGGCCGGCGTAAAGGATATGTCCGGCCCGGTGGGAATCGTGCAACAAATGGGAGCGGTTGCGGATGCTTCTGCAAGTGTTTATTACGCATTTTTGAATCTGATTTATTTTGGTGGTTTTATTGCCATCAATTTGGCGGTCATGAATCTGCTGCCCATCCCCGCACTGGATGGTGGCCGATTTGTGGGGGTACTGATTACAGCCGGAATTGAAGCGCTTACCCGGAAGAAGCTGAATCCCAAATATGAAGGATATATTCATGGTGCCGGTATGGTTCTGCTGATGATCCTGATGGTTCTGATTCTGTTTAAAGATATTATTTTTGCCATAAAGGGGTAATAACGATGACCAGACAGATACTTGTAGGCAATGTACCTATTGGCGGCGGTGCGCCGGTGGTGGTGCAGTCTATGCTCAATACCAAAACGACAGATATAGAAGGTTCCCTGTCCCAGATCCGCAGTTTGGCTGCGGCTGGATGCCAGATTGCCCGCCTGGCAGTGCCCAACCAGGAAGCCGCCAGAGCCTTTGCCCAGATTTGCAAGGAAAGTGTGCTGCCTCTTGTGGCGGACATTCACTTTGATTATAAGCTGGCCATTGCCGCGGCGGAAGGCGGTGCCAGCAAGATCCGAATCAACCCCGGCAATATCGGCGGAGAAGACCGGGTGAAAGCCGTGGTGGATATTTGCAAGGATCGCCACATTCCCATTCGAATCGGTGTCAATGGCGGCAGTCTGGAAAAAGAACTGCTGGAAAAATATGGCCATCCCACGGCTGAAGCGCTGGTAGAAAGCGCGTTTGGTCATTTGGAGTTGCTGGAAAAATACGGTTTTTACGATACCTGCGTCTCCATGAAATCCTCCCATGTTCCAACCATGGTGCAGGCCGCCCGGCTTTTCCGCCAAAAGTGTGAGTATCCTCTGCATATTGGTGTCACAGAGACCGGTCCTGTTCGGCAGGGACTGATCAAGTCCGCTATGGGTATCGGCAGCCTTTTGCTTGACGGCATCGGAGACACACTGCGTGTCAGCCTTACAGACGATCCTGTAGAGGAAGTATACGCGGCAAAGGATATTCTTAAAGCTGCGGGCCTCCGTAAGGATGGTGTGGATATTATCTCCTGCCCCACCTGCGGACGCACACGTATTGATCTGATTGGTCTTGTCAATCAGGTGGATGCAGCGCTGAAGGATTGCCGTAAGCCCCTTACCGTAGCAGTTATGGGTTGCATTGTCAACGGCCCCGGTGAGGCACGGGAGGCTGACATCGGCATTGCCGGCGGTGATGGATGGGGCATGATTTTTGAAAAAGGACAGCAGGTTGCCAAACTTCCTTATGAGGAGCTGCTCCCGGAGCTGTTGCGCAGAATCGATTTGATGTAACGAAGGAATATGGAACAGAACATACCTCTTTTGAATATGTTTCCGGACTATGTGCCGCCTGAGGATATTGCCACAGCGCTGTCTCAGGCGGCCATTGTGGCAGCGGATATATACGCGCAGACAAAAACCATTCATGTTGCTGCCCACAGTCAGAGCTATATCCCCCGGAGAATATCTGACCGGGCACGCCGGGATATTGCCGAGCTGTATGGCCTGCGGGAGCTGGAGTTTGTAATTACACATCCGTCGGAGGAGCTGACAAAAATCGAACCGGAGGAGCTGATGCTCCTGTTTGTGGAGCGGGACTCCATGACCCGTGGATCTTTGGCCGGGGCGAAATGGCAGTGGCAGGGAAACACCCTTACCATTTCTTTGAAGGCCAACGGAAAGGCGGAAATTGAAAAGCTCATCCCTGCTGTGACCCAGGTGCTTGCCCAGCGTTTTGATACCCAGCTGTCCATATCTGTAGAGGCCAATGCGGAGCTTTCCGGCGAGGCACTGATGCAGGCGATGGAAAAAATGCGCCAGCAAGTGCTGTCCTCGATCCCGGTATCCGGGTATAAGCACCAACAGGCAGAGGAAAAGAAGCCTCAGGATAGTGAGACTTTTTATGGAAAGCCTTTCCGTGGTTCTGCTGTATCTATGCAGGAAGTCAGTCTGGATATGGGTACCATTATTGTGGAGGGCAAGGTTTTTGCCATTGACCATAAGGAACTGACCAAGCGCAATGCCTGGGTAATCAAATTTGATGTGACAGACAATACAGGTTCTGTCCGGGTATCCCGTTTTATGGAAGCCAAGGAAGCAAAGCCTATTTTGGAAAATGTCCAGATTGGTAAAGTGTTTCGGATTCAGGGAAAACCCAAGTTTGACCAGTACGAAAACGACATGGTGCTTACGCCCTATGCCATGATGCCTGGATCTATGCCCAAGCGGAAGGACACCTCTACCCAGGGCAAGCGGGTGGAGCTGCACCTGCATACTACTATGAGTAACATGGATGCCCTTACAGACACCGCGTCTGCCGTAAAGCAGGCAGCGGCCTGGGGACATAAAGCCATTGCCATTACGGACCATGGCGTTGCCCAATCCTTCCCGGATGCCATGAAGGCAGCTTCCAAAGCAAAAGTTGCAGGTACGGATGAGCCCATTAAAATCCTCTATGGTGTGGAAGGGTACTATGTTAACGATGTGGATGAGCGGATTGTTGTGCATGGTCAGCAGGATATAGCCTTCGACCAGCCCTATGTGGCGTTCGATCTGGAAACCACGGGTCTTAGTGCGCTCAATGACCGGATCATTGAAATTGGTGCGGTACGGATGCAGAACGGAAAAGAACTGGATCGCTTCCAAACCTTTGTGGATCCTCAGCGTATGCTGGACAATAAAATCATCGAGTTGACCGGAATCACCGATGATATGCTCAAAGGTGCCCCCCTGATTCAGGAGGTGCTGCCTAAATTCCTGGAATTCGTGGCAGGGGATGTTCTGGTTGCCCACAACTCGGATTTTGATACCGGCTTCATCCGGGCGGAATGCGCCCGCCAGGGTCTGCCCTATACCTTTACGGTGGCGGATACTTTGAGTCTGTCCCAAAACATGCTTCCCCAGCTGAACAAGTTTAAGCTGGATAATGTGTCCAATGCGCTGAGCCTTCCGGAATTTCAGCACCATCGTGCAGCAGACGATGCGGTAACCTGCGGACTGATTATGCACCGTCTGATGGAAAGAATGGAGCAGGATCTGGATATTCACACTCTGCAGCAAATCAATACCAAAATGATGAGCCTGTGCGGCCGGAACCAGAATCAAATTCTCAATCGTCAGACCCGGCATATCATTCTGTTTGCCAAAAATCAGGTTGGCCTTCGCAACCTGTACCACTTGATATCCAATTCCAACCTGGAACATTTCAAGCGATTCCCCCGTATCCCCAAGTCTGAGCTGATGGAACTGCGGGAGGGTATCATTATTGGCTCTGCCTGTGAAGCCGGAGAGCTGTTCCATGCCATTTTGGATGGAAAAAGTGAGGATGAGTTGAAGAGAATCGCTTCGTTCTACGATTTTCTGGAAATTCAGCCTCTGGCAAACAATATGTTTATGCTGGCAAAGGGACTTGCTAAAGATGTTGAGCAGTTGCGGGACTATAACCGCACCATTGTCCGGTTAGGAGAGGAATTGGGAAAACCTGTTGTGGCAACAGGCGATGTCCACTTTTTGAATCCGGAGGATGAGATTTTCCGTCATATTTTGCTTGCAACCAAGGGCTTTGAGGATGCGGACAAACCGAATCCCCTGTATTTTCGAACGACGGATGAGATGCTGGAAGAATTCTCTTATCTGGGAGAGGAAAAAGCGCTGGAAGTGGTTGTTACCAATCCGAATATGATTGCGGATATGTGCGAAACACTGCGCCCCGTGCCTCATAATCTGTTTGCACCGAAGATTGAAAACTCCGTAGAAGACCTGAAAAGCCTGGTGTATGGAAAGTTCCATCGCCTTTACGGGGAAAATCCACCGGAATTATTTACAAAACGTGTAGAAACTGAACTGCATGATATTATTTCCTGCCACTATGATGTGATCTATATGTCTGCCCAGAAGCTGGTGCAGAACTCTTTGGAGCATGGTTACCTGGTTGGTTCCCGTGGCTCTGTTGGATCCTCCATCGTAGCCTATATGTCCGGCATCACAGAGGTTAATTCTTTCCCACCCCATTACCGGTGCCCCAATCCGGAGTGCAAGTATACAGAACTGAATGTACCCAAGGAATTTAACTGTGGTGCGGACCTTCCGGATGCCGTTTGTCCTAAATGCGGTACGAAGTTTGAAAAAGATGGCTTCAACATCCCCTTCGAAACCTTCCTGGGCTTCGGAGGTGACAAAGTTCCGGATATTGACCTGAACTTCTCCGGTGAATATCAGGCAAAAGCCCATGCCTACTGTATTGAAATGTTCGGAAAGTCTCATGTTTTCCGAGCCGGTACCATTGGTACCGTTGCGGAAAAAACGGCATTCGGATACGTAAAGAAGTACATGGCAGAGCGCGGAAAAACAGCCAGCCGGGCAGAGGAAGGACGTTTGGCAGCTGGTTGTGTAGGTGTGCGCCGTACCACCGGCCAGCACCCCGGCGGTCTGGTGGTCATTCCCCAGGAAAATGAGATTTGGGATTTCTGTCCGGTTCAACACCCGGCAGATGATGTAAATTCTGATCAGATCACCACCCATTTTGAATACCACTCCATGGAAGAAAACCTTCTGAAACTGGATATGCTGGGACACGATGACCCAACCATGATTCGTATGATGGAGGATATGACCGGTGTAGATGCCAAAACAATTCCCCTGGATGACAAGGATACCATGTCTATTTTTACTTCATCCAAGGTGCTGGGATATGAGGATGACAAGCTTCTTGGCCCTACCGGTGCTGTGGGCGTTCCGGAGTTCAATACCCGATTTACCCGAGGAGTTTTGCTGGATACCATGCCCACCAAGTTCGATTTTCTGGTGCGGATTTCCGGCTATACCCATGGCACAGATGTGTGGCTGGGTAATGCACGGGATTTGATTACATCCAAGGTTGCCACTGTAGACGGAACCATCGGCTGCCGTGACGATATTATGATTTATCTCATATCCTGTGGCATGCCGGAGAAACGCGCCTTTAAAATCATGGAGTCCGTCCGAAAAGGTCGAGGCTTGCCGGAAGGTGCGGAAGAAGAGATGATTGCCGCCGGTGTTCCGGACTGGTATATCGGCTCCTGTAAGAAAATCAAGTATCTGTTCCCGAAAGCCCATGCGGTTGCATATGTTACGATGGCTTTCCGGATTGCGTGGTTTAAAGTGTACCATCCTCTGGCGTTCTATTCGGCCTATTTCTATCGGCGCAGCCAGAAGGGTGGATTTGATGCAGCCCTTATGTGTCAGGGTATGGAGAGGACTATCGAGAACATCAATGCCATTGACAATAATGAGGATGCCACTGCCAAGGACGAGGATCTGCTGACTACATTGGAGGTTGTATACGAATTCTACCTCCGTGGTTTCCAGTTTGCGCCCATTGACATCTATCAGAGCCACGCCACCAAGTTCCTGATTAAGGATGGAAAATTGCTGCCTCCCTTTGTTGCCATATCGGGTCTGGGTGAAAATGCGGCCTGGGATATTATGAATGGTCGGGAAGGAAAAGAGTTCCTGTCTATTGAAGAATTTTCTGCCGCCTGTCCGAAGGCTTCCAAAACCCATATCCAAATGCTGAAGGATGCGGGTGCATTTGGCAGCATGCCGGATACCAGCCAGATCAGTCTGTTCTGAATTATAAAAATACTTGCAAAAAGCAACTGCTTGTGGTATAATTTTTGTATATTATTTACAAAGGAGGATTTACTATGCAAGAGACTGAAAAGCAATTCCATATTCACTGCACACAAGGCGATGTAGGGCGTTATGTATTTTTGCCCGGCGATCCTGGCCGCTGCCAGGCGATTGCCTCTTATTTTGATAATCCTGTCCATATCGGAATGAACCGGGAGTACAATATCTATACCGGTACCATTTTAGGAGAGAAGGTTTCCGTTTGCTCTACAGGCATCGGCGGCCCATCTGCCTCTATCGCAATGGAGGAGCTGGCCAATATCGGTGCGGATACCTTTATCCGGGTGGGCACCTGTGGCGGCATTGATTTGGATGTATGCCCTGGTGATGTCGTGGTGGCAAACGGTGCTATCCGTTATGAGCACACATCTTTGGAGTATGCCCCCATTGAATTCCCGGCGGTGGCCGATCTGGATGTTACGCTTGCGCTGCGGGAAGCCAGCCAGGAGCTGGGGTACAAGACTCACGTGGGTGTGGTGCAATGTAAGGATTCCTTCTATGGTCAGCACTGCCCGGAGAAATCTCCTGTTTACTATGATTTACAGCAAAAGTGGGAAAGCTGGAAGCGTCTTGGCGTCAAGGCCAGTGAGATGGAATCTGCGGCGTTGTTTGTGGTAGCGGCTGCCCGTGGCGTTCGAATCGGTTCCTGTTTCCATGTGGTCTGGAACCAGGAGCGGGAGAAGGCTGGTATGTTCATGCCCATGACAGAGGACACTTCCGGTGCCATCAAGGTGGGTATTGAAGCGGTGAAAAAGCTGATTTTGGCAGACCAGAAAAAGTAATCATAACCACTAGTAAACTAGTGGTTTGCTCAGCCCCTAGAAGGGTCAACT
>CAZCRO010000028.1:0-24477 GCA_964501115.1 uncultured Oscillospiraceae bacterium | reverse complement strand
TTATGACAATGGGGCCAGGCTCATCGCCTGACCCCAACATTTATTATAGAACCAAGAAAAGTATCCAATCTGAAAAAGCCCTGTCCCAAGATGCGTTACGCACCGGGACAGGGCTTTTTGTTATGCACCGGGAAACAGATGATCGATGGCTGCCTTCGCAGCTTCCTGTTCCGCACGCTTTTTGCTGCGGCCTTCTCCACGGCCTACGGGATTCCCGTTTAAGGAAACAGCAACCTGGAAATGCTTATCATGGTCAGGGCCACTCTCTCCCACCAGGACATAGCTAAGTACCTGATTCTTCTTTTGCTGCACCAGTTCCTGGAGCTTGGTCTTGTAGTCCACATTGTGCAGCTGGCTCACAGGAACCTGGGTGAGAATAAAGGTCTTTACAAACTGCTGAGCAGCCTGGATGCCGCCATCGAGGAAGCTCGCTGCAATCACAGACTCCACGGCATCTGCCAGGATGCTGTCCCGGCTGCGTCCGCCGCCCTGCTCCTCACCATGCCCAAGAAGCAAGTGCTCTCCCAGATGAATTCTGGCTGCCACACCGGCCAGGGTCTTTTCACAGACCATATCCGCCCGCATGCGGGTCAGCTCCCCTTCCGGACGATCCGGGAAGTTTTGGTACAAATACTCTGCCACAAGCATACCCAGAATGCTGTCTCCCAAAAACTCCAGCCGCTCATTGCTCAGCAAGCTGTTGTGCCAGCGTTCGTTGGCAAAAGAGGAATGGGTCAGGGCATTCTGCAGCAAAGAAATATTGTGAAAGTGATAGCCAATGGCCTCTTCCAAATCCTTAATCATTGTTCATCTGCTCCTTATACTTGGCAAGTTCTGCCAATGCCAGTTCCAAATCCGGCGTAATATCATTTTCTGC
Source organism: uncultured Oscillospiraceae bacterium (assembly GCA_964501115.1). Lineage (GTDB taxonomy): Bacteria > Bacillota > Clostridia > Oscillospirales > Oscillospiraceae > Faecousia. The sequence continues at coordinate 23,600 of CAZCRO010000028.1, read as the reverse complement.
CGCATCCATCGCCTGCTTGATGGCATTGCGGAAAGCCAGGGAATCAGAACAGCCGTGGGCTTTGATCACCGGCTTTTTGATTCCCAGCAGCTGGGTACCACCAATTTCATGGTAGTCCAGCATCTTCATCATGTCCTTCACCCCGGAAGAACACAGCAGATAGCCCAGTTTGGAAAACAGGCTCTTTTTAAACATTTTCTTCATCAGGCTACCCATAAACATGGCTGTGCCCTCAATGGATTTCAGCAAAACATTGCCGGAAAATCCATCGCACACCACCACATCCACAGCGCCCAGAGGCACATCCCGTGCTTCTACATTGCCCACAAAGTTCAGAAGTCCCTTTTCTCCGGCATCCTTCAGCAGGGCATAGGCATCCCGCTGAAGCTGGGTACCCTTGGAGTCCTCTGTGCCGATGTTCAGCAAACCGACCTTGGGATTTGCAACGCCCAGCCTCTTCCTGGCATAGGCAGAGCCAACCAGGCCAAACTGCAGCAAAAATTCCGGCGTACATTCGGCATTGGCACCACAGTCCACAATGACCGTGCTGCCACCCAGCTTATTGGGCATGGCCGGCCCCATAGACGCACGGCGAATTCCTTTCACCCGTTTGACCAACAGCGTAGCGCCGGTAAGCAGAGCGCCGGTGCTGCCGGCAGAGACAAACGCATCCCCCTGCTCCTGAGCCAGCAGACGCAAACCCACGACCATAGAAGAATTCTTCCGCTTGTGGATCACCGTACCGGGATCGTCGTGCATATCCACGACATCATCGGCTCCGGCAATCTCCATGCCCGCGGGCAAATCCTGGATGCCATGCTTCTGCATCACCTGGAGGATTTCTTCACTGCGGCCTACCAGGGTAATTTCCGCACCATAGGCCTTCGCTGCCTCAATGGCACCAAGTACCGGTGCCTCCGGTGCCAGGTCGCCACCCATGGCGTCAAGAATGATTTTCATCTTGCGTACCTCTCTTTCAAACCCCTGCCGCCACCAGCCGGTCTATCTCGGCCAGGCTCCGCTGGGAAATTGCCAGATTTTTCTCTGCCTTTTTCCGGACACGGTATTCCAGAGGGGAAATAATGCTGAAATTGATGTTCATCGGCTGGAAATTCTCGATGCTCTCATCACTGATGTACAAACCAAGGGCACCAATGGCTGTGGTCTTTGGGAAATCCGGTTCCGGTCTTCCCTGGATCTTGGCAGCCATCGCCACAGCCGCCAGAAAACCGGAAGCTGTAGACTCCACATACCCTTCCACGCCGGTCATCTGCCCGGCAAAGGCAACCAGAGGATTCCGACGATCTGCAAAGAACCGATCCAGCAGCTTGGGGCTTTGCAGGAAGGTATTCTGATGCATCACACCGTAGCGGACAAACTCCGCATCCTTCAATGCGGGAATCATGGAAAACACCCGCTTCTGCTCTCCAAACTTCAAGTGGGTCTGGAAGCCGACCAGATTGAATACGCTCTTTGCCGCATTATCCTGCCGCAGCTGCAGAACCGCATAAGGTTCCCCACCTGTTCTGGGATCTGTCAGGCCAACGGGCTTCATGGGGCCATAGCGCAGGGTATCCATACCCCGGCGTGCCATAACCTCCACAGGCATACAGCCTTCAAACACCCGCTTGTCTTCAAAGCCATGTACCTCAGCTTCCTCCGCGGAAATCAGTTCCCGAATAAATGCCTCGTACTCGCCCTTGTTCATAGCGCAGTTGATATAGTCCGGGGTACCCCGGTCGTACCGGGACTGCCACCAGGCCAAATCCATATTGACAGACTCTGCCGTTACCAGAGGGGCAGCGGCATCAAAAAAGTGGAGATAGTCCGCCCCGAAGTATTCCCCAATGGCACGGGACAAAGCATCCGATGTCAGAGGGCCGGTTGCAACGATCACAGGTCCCTGTGGCACCTGGGTGACTTCCTCTTCCACAACTGTAATCAGGGGATGACTGCGGATTTTCTCTGTGACCATCCGGGAAAATCCCTGGCGATCCACAGCCAGGCAGCCGCCCGCTTCCACACGGGTTGCCTCTGCACACTGAAGGATCAGGCTGCCACAACGGCGCAACTCCTCTTTGAGAAGCCCCACCGCATTTTCCAAACGGTCGCCCCGGAGGGAATTGGAGCAAACCAACTCCGCAAAATCCCTGCTGTGGTGAGCAGGACTCATTTTATGGGGCTTCATCTCATAGAGCTTGACAGAAATGCCCCGCTGCGCCAACTGCCAGGCTGCTTCGCTGCCGGCAAGTCCTGCGCCTATTACCTTTACTTCCATCAGCCTTCCTCCTTAGCCGTCTTCTTCCGGGCGGTGGTTTTGATTGTTTTCTTCTCATCTGTCTTCTTTGCGGCAGTTTTCTTTGCGGTGGTCTTTTTTGCCGTGGGTTTCTTGGCTGTTGCCTTCTTGGTGGCGGATTTTTTTACCGGCTCCTCAAGCTCCACATGTGCCTTCTCCGGCTCCTCCGCCCCCGGTTCCGCCTGGGTGGTTTTCTTCTTATAGTAGCCCCGCTGATCTTCCGGAAGGAAGCGGGGGCAATTTTCATTGACGCAGAAAGGCTTCATCCGACCCTTGCCGCCTTTTTTGAACATAGTCTGTCCACACTCCGGGCAATCCTCCGCTGTAGGTACATCCCAGGTCATAAAGCCGCACTCCTGCCCCTTTTCACAGGCATAAAACGCAAAGCCACGCTTCGATTTCCGCTTGAGCATTCCACTGCCGCACTTGGGGCAGCGGCCGGGCATCCGCTCTACCAGAGGCTTGGCATTCCTGCACTCCGGGAAACCCGGACAGGCCAGGAATTTTCCGAAACGTCCCATCTTGATCACCATGTTTCTGCCACACAGCTCGCAAATTTCGTCCGTCTCCTCTTCCGGTACCTTCAGGCGTACCCCTTCCAGTGCCTGCTCCGCTTCTTCCATCTCCTTGTGGAAATCAGTGTAAAACTCTGCAAGCAAGTCCTTCCAGTTCTGCTTTCCCGCTTCCACAGCGTCCAGACGGTTCTCCATATTGGCAGTAAAACCGACATCCACTATATCCTGGAAGCGCTCCTTCATCAGACCCGTTACCACTTCGCCAAGGGCTGTAGGCATCAGTCGCTTGTCCTGCTTTACCACATAGTCCCGGTCTTCAATGGTGGAAATGGTAGCGGCGTAGGTGGAAGGACGGCCAACACCCTGCTCTTCCATCGCCTTGACCAGAGTTGCTTCCGTATAGCGGGCAGGCGGCTGGGTGAAGTGCTGCTGAGGATCCATATTGGAAGCCCGGCACTGTTCGCCCACTTCCAAATCCGGCAGAGGAGAGCCCATAGCTTCCCCTTCTTCGTCCTTTCCTTCCTCGTAAACCGCAATAAAGCCGGAAAAACGAAGACTCTGATGGGTTGCCCGGAAGATATGACCGGCGCAAACCGTATCGATGGCCACAGTATCGTATACAGCGTTGGCCATCTGGCTTGCCAGAAACCGGCTCCAGATCAGCTTATACAGACGGTATTGATCCGGTGTCAGGCTGGCACGCACCCGCTCCGGATCCAGTTCCACATGGGTGGGACGAATGGCCTCGTGGGCGTCCTGCGCGGCAGCCTTTGTCTTATACACATGGAAAGAACCATAGTAATATGCTTCCCCGTACCGGCCACGGATAAAGTCCGCGGCGGCAGCCATTGCCTCATCGGACAAACGCAGAGAGTCGGTACGCATGTAGGTAATCAAACCCAAGGTACCTTCCCCGGCTACATCCACACCTTCATACAGCTGCTGCGCCACCATCATGGTCTTCTTCGGGGTCATATTCAGCTTCCGGGAAGCCTCCTGCTGCAAAGTAGACGTAGTAAAGGGAGGCGCTGCGGTACGCTTTTTTTCCGCCTTTTTAATATTGGTTACGGTAAAAGGCGCATCGGTAATGTCCCGAATGACTGCCTGCGTCTGCTCTTCGTTTTCCAGCTCCCGCTTTTTGTCCTCTCCATAATAATGGGCGAGGAATCTGCCGGGTTTGCCGATCCGGTTCAGATTGACATCCAGAGACCAGTATTCTCTGGGCTGAAATGCCCGGATTTCCTCTTCCCTGTCCACCACCATACGGGTGGCTACGCTCTGCACACGTCCGGCAGAGAGACCTCTGCGCACCTTTTTCCAAAGAAGGGGGCTAAGCTGATAGCCTACAATCCGGTCCAGGATTCTCCGCGCCTGCTGCGCGTCCACCAGATCGTAATCGATCTCCCGGGGCTTCTGAATAGATTCCTTCACGACTTTTTGAGTGATCTCATGGAAGGTGACCCGGTGGGCTTTCTCATCCGGCAGATTCAGCAGTTCCTTCAGGTGCCAGGAAATGGCTTCTCCCTCCCGGTCAGGGTCCGTTGCCAGATAGACGGTTTGCGCATCCTTGGCAGCAGCCTTCAGCTCTTTGATCAGGGATTCCTTTCCCCGAACGGGGATGTACTGGGGGGTAAAATCATTTTCCAGATCCACACCCATTTTACTCTTCGGCAGATCCCGCAGGTGACCCATGCTGGCTTTTACCACATAGTCCGCACCTAAGTACTTACCGATGGTTTTTGCTTTGGACGGTGACTCGACGATCACCAAATTATTGGCTTTGGCCATGAAATATCTCCATTTCGTAGAATGCAGGCGCATTCCGTATTTCCCGCGGCTTACCGCCGCGCAATCCGCTTGCCTGGCAGGCGGGTGATTTTTCCCTTGAGTTCCAGCATTGTCAGAATGCTCAGTACCTTCCCGGAGGAAAGTGCCGTTTCGGCAATGACATCGTCCACCAGCCGCTGCTGCTGACCAATCGCCGCCAGCACAGCCTGCTCTTCCGGACTAAGCCCCGCAAGGGATTCTTTTCCGTCAATATACGGCGGCTCGGCCACTTTGTCAATGGTCTTGCCGGTTAATTTTTTCTTAGGAGGCTCTTTTTTCACCGGTTCCGGGGGAGAAAGCGGCTCCGCCGGGGCCACCGCTGAGAGTTTTCCCGGATAAATCCCCTGGTATTCTCCCAACACATCCTGGCCGCAGCTGACTGCCACAGCTCCGCTGCGAAGCAGCCGGTTGCTGCCCACAAAGCTCTCCATATCCACGTTGCCCGGGATAACAAACACATCTCTTCCCTGATCCGTTGCCTGGCGCGCAGTCAGAAGTGACCCACTGCGTGCCGGTGCCTCCACAACCACAACCCCGCAGCTCAAGCCGCTGATGATTCGGTTTCGTCTGGGAAAATTCCACTTTAGCGGCGGCGTCCCGGGGGCATACTCCGTCAGAATACACCCCTGGCGCTCCGTCAGCTTATACAGTTCCTTATTTTTTCGGGGATACACCACATCCGCACCACAGCCCAGCACACCTACCACCGGGACACCGGCGCCCAGCGCCCCCTGCATTGCGGCAGAATCGATTCCATCAGCCAGGCCGGATACCACCAGTGCGCCACCTTCCGCAAGCTCACGCCCCATACGCCCGGCCATTTGCAGCCCATAGACAGAAGCATGGCGGGTACCCACCACCGCCACGGCAGGCAGAGAATCCATTTCCGGCAATGTGCCCTTGTAATAAAGCACCAAAGGCGGATCGTAGATATTTTTCAGGCGGGCGGGATAGGCAGGATCCTCCATGGTGAGCAAACCGATCCCCTGGCGGGCGCAATCGGAGAGAATGGCTTCCTCCCGCTCCAGGTTGTGATCCATCAGGGAATCAAGCGCCTCCTGGCTCAACCCAGTAATCTCCAGCGCTTCCAGGTCCTGCTTTTTGCCGAAAAAAATATCCTCCGGACTGGGAAAATGCCGCACAAGCGCACTCTTCACTCCATCCAAAACACCGGGACGGTTTGCCAACCATAACCAGTACAGCAGCATTTTCCTTCTCCTTTCTACACCTTCTCCATTTGCCACATTACCGCTGTCGCGGCAACCGCAGCATTCAGCGACTCACAGTGGGGATTCATAGGAATAATCAGGCAGTGTTGTGCCCGGGACAGAATTTCCTGCCGAACCCCCTGTCCTTCGCTGCCAATTACCACCGCCATCTTACCAACCTCTGCCCGGCGAATATCCCTGGCGGATTGCGTAAGTGCGGTAACCGCTACCGGGATGCCTGCCCCGGCGCATGCCTCACTCGCCTGCTGCCAGGTAGTTACCGTAACCGGGCGGCGGAACACCGCTCCCATACTGGAACGCACAACCTTATGGCTGAACGGATCGGCACAACCTTCCAGCAGCGCCACAGGCACATTCCAGGCATCCGCCGTACGCAGAATCGTACCAACATTTCCCGGATCCTGAATACCATCCAGCAGCAGCATGCCCGCCTCCGGAACAAAAGGCTGCTTTGGCGGCATACGGCAGAGGAAAACCGCACCCTGAGGCGTTTCCATAGGAGAAATCGCCTGCATAACCTCCCGGCTGACCCGTATGACCCGCACCCCCTCCGGAAGTGCCACCTGAACATCATCGGTTAAAAACACCGTATCCAGTCCGGAGCAAAAGCGCACTGCTTCATCCAAAAGTTTGGTACCATCAGAAACAAACAGCCCCTGTTTTTCCCGCTCCCGCTTGGAAGACAGCAACTTCTTCACCTGCTGCACCAGGGGATTTTTTCGGGATGTAATTCGTTCTTCCATCACAGCTTTTGCACCTTTTCCAATGCGATGTTATCCCCCAGCACCACCAGGGTATCCCCCCGGCGAATGACATAATCCGCTGCGGGAGAAACATCTGTCTTCCCATTATTTTCCACGGCAATGATATTAACCCCGAGCTTCGCCCGGACATTCAACTCCCGCAGACTCTTACCTATCCATTTTTCCGGTGCGGGAACATCCAGAATGCCAAAATCCTCGGACAGTTCAATATAATCCAGTACGTTATGACTGTTCAGGGTTCTGGCCAGCCGCTGGGCATATTCATGCTCCGGGATCACAACCCGGTCTACCCCCAGCTTTTCCAATACCTTCCGATGGGTATCGTCGTGAGCCTTGCAGACGATGAAGGGGACTTCCAGCTCCTTCAGATTCATGGTGATCAGTACAGAGGCCGCCAAATCATCTCCGATGGCAATCACGGCGCAGTCCATATTCCGCACTCCCAGCGCCCGCAGCACTTCCTTATCCTGGGCATCTCCCACCACTGCGTGGGTAACCTCCTGGGAAATCTGCTGCACGTAGTCTCCACGAATATCCAGAGCCAAAACCTCTGCCCCCAACTTGGACAGCTGCCGTGCCAGACCGGAACCAAAGCGCCCCAGGCCAATGACAACATAAGACTTCATATTCTTCCTCCTATCCAATGAGCAGGTTTGTTTGGGCATAGCGGAACCGCTCAACCGCCTGATTTCCGGTAAGGAAGCCCAGGCTGATGGTCAAAATTCCCACCCGACCAAAATACATGTACAATATAATCAGAATTTGTGCCAGTACGCTGAGGGAAAGGGTCGTCCCAGCGGTAAGCCCCACCGTTGCCAAGGCCGACACCACCTCGTACAGCGCATTTACAAAGCTTACGGGAGATGTCGCGCAGACAAATACGGCCCCGAACACGCTCAGAATCACCATCGTCATAGCCAGCACCATAGCATCGAGCACCTGACTGTCCGGTATGGTACGCTTGAATACCGTCACTGTAGCCCTGCCCCGGAGACGTGCCCATACAAACAGTACCAGCACCACAAAGGTAACGGTTTTCAGACCACCCGCCGTAGAGCCGGAGGAGCCGCCGATCAGCATGATGACCATGCTCACAGCCTTGCCGCCCTCTGTAAGTCCCGCCTGATCCACCGCGGCAAATCCGGCCGTACGCAGAGATATGGACTGGAAAAGCCCATTGAGCAGCTTATCCCCAATGCTCATTTCCCCCAGTGTTTGGGGATTGTTCCATTCCAGAAGGCAAATCGCAACCCATCCCGCCAGAAGCAGCGCCCCGGTAGTGAGCAACACCAGACGGGAATAGACAGACATTTGAGAAAACCGCTTTCCGCTGGCCAACTCCTCCCAGACCAAGAATCCAAGACCACCTATAATGACCAGCGCCCCCAGAGTCAGCAGCACCACAGGATCAGACTGAAACCCGGCAACGCTTACCCCCGGCTCCAGGAATCCAAAAATATCAAAGCCGGCATTGCAAAAGGCGGATACGCTGTGAAATACCCCAAGCCACAGAGAATGGGCAAACCCAAACCTCGGTGTAAAATACAGGGTTAAGATCAGCGCGCCAAGAAACTGAACGGAAAGGCTGCCAAAAATTACGGTTTTTTGCAGCCGCACAACTCCATCCATGTCATTCAGGCTGAGCGCCTGCGCCATGACCATACGCTGCTTTAGACCAATACGCTTGCGCAAAATGAAAATAAGCAGCGTTGCCATGGACATGAAGCCCAAACCACCAATCTCGATCAGGCAAAGCATTACCGCCTGCCCGAAACCCGTCCACTGGGTATAGGGATCGAAGGGAGTAAGACCGGTTACACAGGTTGCAGAAGTCGCCGTAAACAACGCCCGGAGGAAGTCACACCGCTGTCCATTCTTGGACGCAATAGGCAAAGTTAGCAGATAGGCGCCCAAAAGAATCAGCAGCGCAAAGGTAATGGCAATCACCTTTGTCGGACTGGTATATCTGCCCCGGCGCTTCATTGCCCAAGCCAGAAGTCTGTTTTTCAGAGGCATCGCTTTTCCCTCCATTCCTGCGTAAAAAGGCCATAGCACTTGCATTTTACCAATATATTTCCATTATATCAGTCTTTTTTTCTTTTGCAATACCCAAATATGTTACACTTTTGAAAATCCCCCGGTTTTGACCCGCAAAAAAGGCCGGAACTTCCGGGATTGTGCCATCACAAGTCTTGCATTTTTTCCCGTCCGGTATTTTCTTCCTGACCGGCGGTTGGATACAGACCTTTCAGCGCCATCGTGCGAAGATAGGCACTGAGATTGTCCGTACCGAACTCTGCCATTCGCTGCTTAATAGCAACAAGCTCGTTTTCATCCACAAAGAATTTGACCTGTATCGGTCGCTTACGGTTTCTGTTGTCCGGCATCTTATCCCCCCTTTCTTACAGTATTCGCTCAAATATGCCGCCATCGAATACAATATCGTTTCCATCTGAATCCTTGTAAAAAGACACCTTTTCCCTTTCGATCAGCACAAAGCCCAAGGATTTGAGAAATGAAACAGAGGGCGTGTTATGGATTGCCATACCTGCGGTCAGCCTTTTGATGCCAAGCTCACGCATATAGTCAATCAGTGCCATGTGGCTTTCTCTTGCGTAGCCTTTGCCGTGGTACGCACTGTGGAAACAATAGCCGATCTCATATCCGTTTTCTCTCTTGTTAAACGCACTGTATCCGATCACGGTCCCGCCAAGACAGACCGCAAAAACATATGCTCGGTACCACCGTTTGCTCCCGCCCATTTTGCTACCCTTTCCCGAACATCTTCATCATCGGTAGCATGGGGTTTGTCGTACTGGGAAAAACAGATGTATGAAATTCCGCCCATATTTCTTTTATTCTTCTCCAATCGTCCGCCTCAATGTGACGGATGATCAGTCTTTCTGTTTTTATCGCATTCATTCCTCTGCATCACCTCCAAAAACAAAAGGGGTTTGCAACATTCTCCGCTCCGAACACGTTTACCGCCATTCGATACATGGCCCTTGCATGAATGCGGTCATGCCAGATAAATCGGCGCAGTACTTTACGCAGCGACCAATCTTCGCCATAACTGCCTTCCACTACGGCATTGCGAAGAAAGTCGGGCTGCATTTCCAACATTTCAAATCCACGCTTACGGCATGCATATATATTGCCATCATTGTCGGCAGTCACATCGATTTCCCCAAAATAATACGCATTTACATTTTTGGTATGCGCATACATTTCATTTGCTGTACGAGGTACCTGCCCGTAAAAGGTTTTTCGCTCTGCGATGGCAGCAGCACCGGGATCGGGGATTGACTCGTATAAGGTGAGAAAATCCTTTGCCGACTTTAACGCAAGTGTTTTCAGCCAATCATATTCCTCCGGCATCATCGGTGCTTTTTCACTTTCGAAAAGCACATCGGAGTCTGCATCCCCGATAGCAAGGTCGGAAGCTTTTTCTCCTACAATCACTACTTCCATGTGATCAGGGACATCCTCACCTAACCATTCGAGATAAGACGCAATCTCTCCAGGCATCTTGGCCGTTGCAATTTCAATGCTTTCCCCACGGGTATACGCACCTATATAATCCACACTATACAGCAAGGTGTCTCCCGCATTATGCTCCCATACACAGCTAACTACCATAATACACCTCAAATCGGATATTCATCCAGATACTTACGTCCTGTGGCCACTTTCATGCACGCCCGGACAGGCTCTTTTCATCTTCCGCACCCATGCACAACTGTGTGGATACATATTATAGCATAGTACTGTAAATCATTTCAATAGGCTTGCTGATATTCATTGCCGGAAGCGGCAAAACAGGCGGCATTCAACAGCCATTGAATGTCGCCTGAAGAGTATTTTCTGTCATGTACACGCCCTGACAGAAAATGATTTTGTTTTTGCAGCCCTAGGCTACAAAAACTGCGTTTTTTTGACAAGCTGGGCGAAGCAAGAAGCCTCCCGGATTCTTACCCCGCAAGTGCTGCGGATCAACGTATTCCTTTTCCCTGGATTTTCATCCGCTTCCAATCAGTGTACATACGAACCACACTGGACACGAGAATAATACTTGCCGCCATAATTCCGGCCAGTTCGGCTGTGAACAGTCCCTGGTAGACAAACCGCTCCATAGACGCATCTACAGCATAGCGCATGGTATGGTACAAACTGGCCCCCGGAATCAGAGGCAGGATGGAGATAACCAGGTAACAAATGGTGGGATACTTACGCACTCTGGCCATAATTTCCGAATAAATGGCAGACAGGGTCGTACCCAGGAAAATAGCGGAAACCACACTGTATCCCATGGAAATCCAGACATTGTACAGCCCGAATGCCGCACAGCCGCCCATAGCGCACAAAATGCAGCCGGGGCCATGGACATTGAACAAAATACAAAATCCGGCACAGCCGCAAAGTGCCGCAAAGCACAGAATCCAGATGCTGTGGCTCACTGCCGGAGTTGTTACCGGAAGCCCCCACAAGGCAGCTGTGGTATTTCTTGCCGCAGCTGACCCCAATGCCAGGGCAATGGCCGTAAGTACCACCTGGACACATTTGTTCACACCGGAATTGATGTCTCCATAGATCATATCCCGCAGAGCATTGGTAAAAATCAAGCCCGGAACCAGAATCATGGCCGCACCGATGATCACCGTATCGGAATTGCCCACCAGCCCCAGGTTGTTCATTCCATAGGCCGCCATAGACATAAGGAAAGAGGACAAAAACGTACTAAAAATTGGGTTTACCTTCATAATTCCGGTAAATTTTCCAACATAACCAATGAGCACTCCGCACAGTCCCGCATAGAAGGCGTCCATCCAGCTACAGCCAAAGGCCAGGCCAAATCCGGCCGCTCCAAGGAAATGGGCAAAGAGGATCCAGCCAAAACCATATTGAGGAACGGATTGGCGTACCTCTTCCAGCATATCCCGGGCAGTCTGCGCCGGAGGTGTCTGGGCGCACAGCTTGCGGCACAGGGCATTCACCCGCTCCACTGCATCCAGATTGTTCCCATGGAAGCCAATCCGGCGCATGCGGGTAAGCGGATAATTGTTTTTGTCCAGAATACTGACAAGGATATAGCCCGGATTAGCGGCCACCTCCGGTGTAAGCCCGTAGGCACAGAGAATGTGGCGCACACTGTCCTCCACCCGGTAGGTTTCCGCACCACTGACAGCCAGCTCATAGCCAACATCCGCTGCCAGATCCAACAATAAGGATTCGTCCATATTTTTCGTCTCTTTTCGCAAAAGAGTCACCGGCAAAGCCGGTGACTTCCGATTCTGTTACTTACGTGCAAACATAATTCCCAGGGTATTGGGTCCGCAATGGCAGGAAATGGTGCAACCCGCCACGGTGGTCACAACCCGGTCGAACTGGCCGCACTGGGCAATGGCTTCCTTCACGGCAGCCAGAATCTCCGGCTCCACCTGGGTGGAAGCCAGCACCAGGGTCGAACGGTCAATATCCTGGCGATCCTTCAGGCGCTCCTGAATATAATTGACCAGGCACTTATCAAACTTGCCCCGGTACTTCTTGCCTACGCCCATTTTTCCATCCACCAGATCGATACAGGGCTTCAGATTCAGCAGATTGGCACCCAGCGCCGTAACCGTGGAACAGCGGCCGCCTTTTACCATATAATCCAGCCGATCCAGCACAAAGCTGGTCTCCACCTTGGGCACATAGGCATTCAGCTCTTCTACAATCCGCTCCAGCTCCATGCCCTGCTGCGCCAACGCACAGGCCTTCAACACAACCAGCCCCTGGCCACAGCACAGGTTCTGGGAGTCCACCACATAAACATTGGAAAAGCCCTGGGCTGCAATACGGGCATTTTGATAGCTGGAAGAAAAACCGGATCCCAGACTGACATGCACGATGGCATCATGGGAAGCCGTGTATTTTTGGAACAGCTCCTCATAAACCGCCACACTTCTGGCTGCGGTGGAGCAAAGGCTGCCACCTGCGGACACGTGGGTAAAAATATCACCGGGGGTGATCGTCACATTGTCCAGAAACTCCTCATCGTCCTTCATAACAATCAGAGGTACCAGATCAATGCCATACTGCTCCAACAGCTCCCCGGGCAGGTCACAGGTACTGTCGGAAGTGATTTTAATATTCATCTTTGATTCCTTTCCTTACTGGGAAAACAAGAAAATCCTTCCGGATTTTTCTGTATTCCCGAAAAAACTCTGATACAAGTGCCAAGAAAAGTAACACTTGTAATATTTCAAATACATGGTAAAATAGTATCATACCAAGGATAAGGTGTCAATCTTTTTTTGATACATTCCAGGGCAGAAACTTTTTCAGGAGGAAACGAATATGGAAGCAATCATTCGGGTAGATGGTATGATGTGTACGCACTGCAAAGCACGGGTGGAGAAAGCTCTGCTTGCTGTTGCCGGTACAGAAAAGGCCGAAGTAAACCTGACAGAAAAGAATGTAGCCGTAGCCGGTACCGCCGGAGTGGACGCATGGAAGAAGGCAATTACCGATGCCGGATACCAGGTAATGGAGTAATCATCTATGCGGGAAGATTTCTACTATCCTTCCGCAGGAGAAGGAAATATCCACGGTTGCAAATGGACGCCGGAGGGAGAAATAAAGGCCGTTGTGCAGATCATCCACGGCATTGCAGAATTTGTGGAGCGTTATGACGATTTTGCAAAGTACCTGAATCAGCTCGGATACCTGGTCGTGGCAGAAGACCACATGGGGCACGGAAAATCCATCGGTGTGGAGGGTACTCAGGGGTATTTTGCCGGTGGCTGGTTCGCCGCCGTAGAAGACAGTGTGAACTTGCTGCACAATACCCGCAAAAAATATCCTGACCTACCCTATATCCTGTTCGGCCATTCCATGGGTTCGTTTATGACACGGACTATTCTTGCCAAGTATCCGGACTGCGGCATCCGCGCCGCAGTGATTTGCGGCACCGGCTGGCAGCCGAAAGCCGTGCTGGCAGCCGGCAAAGCCATGTGCAGCATCGTATGCAAGGCCATCGGCGAACGCAATCCCAGCGACAAGCTGCAAAATATGATTTTTGGCTCCTACAATAACCATGTAGAGCATCCCAGAACAGCTTACGACTGGCTGACCAGAGACAAGCAGACCGTTGACGCATATATCGCACACCCCCTGTGCGGCTTCACCCCCAGTGCCGGACTTTTGCGGGATATGCTCTGCGGCATCGACTATGTAGAAAAAGGCAAAAATCTGGAAAGAATGGACAAATCTCTGCCTGTTCTTTTCGTGGCCGGCGGAGAAGATCCTGTCGGCAGTTATGGGAAAGGCGTGGAGCAGGCTGCCCAGGCCTTCCGGGACGCAGGAATGGAGCATGTGGCACTGCGCCTGTTCCCCCTGTGCCGCCACGAGATTCTCAACGAAATCAACCGGGAAGAAATTTACGCCTACATAGAAAACTGGATGGCACAGCAGCTGTAATAGTCCGTTTTATTGTACATATACCATGGTATACTGTCCTCACAAAGCAAAGGAGGACAAAGCTTATGTTTACTATGCGCTATGTACACGGACACATTCAGGTATACGATCAGAAAGGAGCTTTTCTGTTCTCCGCCGACACTGAGACAGAGGCCAGAGAAGAACTGGAAAATTATGCGGAATCTGCGGCTTGATATTTGCTACGACGGCACCCGCTACCGGGGATGGCAACGTCTGCCTGGGGTGGAAAACACCATACAGGGCAAACTGGAAACTCTGCTGACCCGCCTGCTTGAAGAACCGATTGAAGTATCCGGAAGCGGGCGGACGGATGCCGGCGTGCATGCCCGGCATCAAATCGCAAACTTCCACTGCCAGAATCCCATGCCCGCACCGGATATTTTGCATGCATTGCGGCAGTATCTCCCGGAGGATATTGGCATATACTCCTGTGAGGAAGCGGCTCCCCGTTTTCATGCCAGACTGAACGCAGTTGGCAAAACCTACTGCTACCGGATCTGGCTCAGCCAGGAACCCTGCGTTTTTCAGCGCCGCTATGTAACCGTCCTTCCCGAGGAGCCGGATATAGAGCGCATGCGTGCTGCCGCCGCCCTGCTGCTGGGAGAACACGATTTCTCCGCCTTCTGCGGCAACAAAAAAATGAAGAAATCCACCGTCCGCCGGATCGATCGGCTGGACATCCGCCGGCAGGGAGAAGAACTGCACATTACCGTAACCGGAAACGGCTTCCTGTACAACATGGTACGCATTCTGGTTGGTACCCTGATAGAAGTGGGGCTGGGAAAACGCAGCGCAGACTTTATTCCCACTCTGTTCGGCGCAAAACGGGAGCAGGCAGGATTTTTGGCTCCCGCCCAGGGACTGTGCCTGCAGGAGGTATTCTATTGAACATACAAATATTTGGCAAGAGCAAGTGCTTCGATACCAAAAAAGCAGAACGCTACTTTAAAGAACGCCGGATTCGATTTCAGTCCATTGATCTGAAAAAATACGGCATGTCCGGAAAAGAGTTTGACAGCGTTCTGCGTGCGGTCGGCGGCATTGACAAGCTGATCGACTGGGAAAACAAATCCCAGGAAGTCACCAACATGAAATACATGTCCGACACAACCGCCAAGGAGGACAAGGTATTTGACGATCCCACTCTCATGAAGACACCCGTTGTCCGCAATGGCAAACAAGCCACCGTGGGCTACTGCCCGGAAATCTGGGCAACCTGGGAATAAACAGGAATCTAACACAAAAGCAGCTTCTACGAAACATAGAGGCTGCTTTTGTTTTTTCAGGAGGGATGCATACGAAGGTTCTTATTTTTCTGCACAATACCCTTTGGGGCGCACCGGGCGTTATTCTGCTGCTGGGTACCGGCATATGGCTGACGGTTCACACCGGCCTTCCCCAAATCAGGTTTCCGCGTTTCGCTCTGAAAGCCCTGCGCACCCCGGGAAGCGCTCAGGTGACCTCCTTCCAGGCCTTCTGCACTGCGCTGGCCGCTACGGTAGGTACGGGAAACATCGTTGGTGTGACGGGTGCCATCTGCCTGGGCGGCCCGGGGGCGATTTTCTGGATGTGGATTTGTGGGTGCATTGGCATGGCTACCAAATTTGCGGAAGTGACCCTGGCCAGCCACTACCGGATGACCTGTCCCGGTGAAATCACAGGTGGCACCATGTATGTCATTCGTCGGGCTCTTCCTTCAAAATATGCCTTTCTTGCTACCTTGTACTGCATCTTTGGCGTGGCTGCCGCTTTTGGCGTTGGCAATGCCACCCAGGTCAATGCTGTGGTATCCGGCGTTTCCCAGCTGCTGGGAAGGGAAAGTCCAGCCGGTAATCTGATATTGGGCTGCCTGCTTGCCGCTATTGTCGGCTTTGTCCTGTTTGGCGGTGCCCGGCGGATTGGACAGGCTGCGGAAAAGCTGGTGCCCCTGGCCTCTTTGGGATATATCGGGCTGTGCATTCTCGTCCTGGTACGCTGCCGCAGCGCCATTCCGGAAGCCTGGCGTTCCATATTCATTGGCGCCTTCTCTCCCCAGGCAGTGACCGGGGGAGCTGTAGGCAGCCTGAGCCGCTGCCTGGGCATCGGCTGCGCCCGGGGTGTATTTACCAATGAGGCCGGCATGGGCACTGCCGCAATGGCCTACGCCGGTGCAGATGGAAACAGCGTAGAAAAAGGCGCTCTGGGCATTCTGGAAGTCGCCATAGATACCCTGGTAATTTGCACCATGACTGCCCTTGCCGTGCTGTGCAGCGGGATTCCCCTTCCCTATGGCCAGGATCAGGGCGCAGTGCTGGCCAACCAGGTATTTACCGGCGTCTGCGGCCGCTGGGCAGGAGGCGCACTGACCATTTTCATCGCTATTTTTGCTTTTGCCACGGTACTGGGCTGGGGGCTGTATGGTGCCCGGTGTGGACAGTACCTTTTTGGCGAGAAATTCTGGAACCGCTTTGTCTTGCTGCAAATGGCGGGGGTCATTCTGGGCGCTGTTATGCGCTCTCAAACCCTTTGGCTGATGGCAGAAACAGTCAATGCACTGATGGCTATTCCCAATTTGATTGCGCTGATTTTGCTGACGCCAAAACTAAAGGCGCTGACAGCGGAATACCTGGGGAAGGATTCCCGTTTTTTACGGGAATAGCTTGCAATCCGCCACTGTCTTTGATAAAATAAACACAAACGAAAGAGGAGATGGACAGCTATGGATATTGTCTATCTGGACAAAGAAATTGTCGTATGCGTAAAACCTGCCCGGGTGCTGTCCACCGACGAGCCAGGAGGCCTTCCGGACTTGCTGCGGCAGGCACTGGGAGATCCCAAGGCGGACATCCGCACGGTACACCGGCTGGATCGGGTCGTAAGCGGACTGATGGTTCTGGCCAGAAACGCAAAAAGCGCCTCCGAGCTTTCCCGGCAAATTCGGGAAGGACAATTCGGCAAAGAGTATCTGGCCGTCCTCCACGGCGTTCCGGCAGAACAGGAAGGAACCCTCCGGGATTTGCTCGGGCGGGACAAAGCCAGACGAATGACCTACGTAGCAGCACAGCCCGGCAAGGGCATCCAGGAAGCGGTACTGGACTACCGGCTTCTTTCCACCCAGTCCGGACGCAGCAAGGTACGCATCCGGCTCCACACCGGACGCACCCATCAGATACGGGTTCAGTTCGCCAGCCGTGGGCTGCCCCTTGTAGGAGAGCGAAAATATGCAGTACAGGAAGACCCATGTGAAATAGCCCTGTGGTCCTACCGCCTGTGCTTCACCCATCCGACAACCGGAGCGCCCATGGTCTTCACCCTGGAGCCTCCGGAAGTCTTCCCCTGGGTAGAAGAAGGTGCAAACACTGCCATGCCTGGCGCCAATCAGGAGGATAACCATGAGCCACTATGATTTTTTTCAAAACAAAGAATGCGAATATTTTCCCTGCCACGAGGGAGCTGATCCGGAAAGCTTCAGCTGCCTGTTCTGCTACTGCCCGCTGTACGCACTGGGAGAAAACTGCGGCGGGAATTTCCACTATACCCAGCAGGGCATCAAGGATTGTTCCCGATGCCTGCGCCCTCATCGCCGGGAGAACTACCAGGCGATTTGCGACAAAATGCCGGAAATACTGGAACTTGCCAAAAAGAGGGACTGCTGATGGAATCAGCCGAAAAGAAACTGGGATTTGGGTTCATGCGTCTGCCCATGGATGGAAAAGAAGTGGATATTGCCACAACCAAAGCCATGGTAGATTTGTTCCTGGAGCGGGGATTTTCCTACTTTGATACCGCCAGAGTCTATCTGGACGGCAAAGCGGAGACGATTTTGCGCACCTGTCTGACCAGCCGGTACCCGAGAAAGCGCTACATCCTGACAGACAAGCTCTCCGGCAGCTGCTTCCGGAGCGGGGAGGACATCCGCCCTCTGTTTCAGCAGCAGCTGGAAGACTGCGGCGTAGAATACTTTGACTATTATCTGATGCACTCCCAATGCCGGGAAAATTATGCCCACTATCAAAATGCCCACGCCTATGAAACCGCTTTTCAATTAAAGAATGAGGGAAAAATACGGCATGTAGGCATTTCTTTCCACGATACAGCGGATTTTTTGGAGCAAATTTTGCAGGATCACCCACAGATAGAGGTAGTTCAGCTGCAATTCAACTATCTGGACTATGAAAGCCCCGCTATTCAAAGCCGGGCATGCTATGAGGTGTGCCAAAAATACGGAAAACCCGTTCTGGTTATGGAGCCGGTGAAAGGTGGCCGGCTGACCCAGCTGCCTGCCCAAGCCCAGCAATATCTGGACGAGCTTCATGGTGGCAGCAATGCCAGCTACGCCATCCGGTTTGCGGCAGGGTTTCCGGGGATTCAGATGGTGCTCTCCGGCATGAGTAACCTGGAGCAGGTAGAAGACAACACGGGCTTTATGTCCAGCTTCCATCCGCTGGACAGCCGGGAGCGTGCCGCTTTACGCCAGGTGTGCCAGGTTTTCCGGAAGATGAACCTGATTGCCTGCACTGCCTGCCGCTACTGCATTGCCGGATGTCCCCGGGAAATTCACATTCCGGATCTGTTTTCCATACTCAACAGCCACCGGATTTATGACGACTGGAACGGAGAATTTTACTACGATGTACATACCCATCAGGGTGGGAAGGCTTCCAGCTGTATAAAATGCGGCGCCTGCGAGGAAATTTGCCCCCAGCACCTGCCTATCCGCACACTTTTGGAGCAGGTTGCCGCCACCTTTGAGAAGAAAGAGAACACATAGGAGAATCGATATGCTTGCATCCTGCCCCGGCAAAAACAGAAACCAATATCTGCCGGACTATGTCCTGTTTGACCTGGAAACCACAGGCATCAACTGCAACAGCGACGATATTATTGAAATATCCGCACTGCGCGTTCGCAGTGGAAAGATTGAAACCAGCTTTTCCACCCTGGTGAATCCCGGCCGCCCTATTCCCTATGGCGCCAGCCAGGTAAACCACATTACGGACGCTTTGGTAGCCGATGCGCCAACCATGGAGGAGATTCTTCCGGAATTCATCCAATTTATCGGAGAAGACGTGCTGGTTGGCCACAACATTGCCCGGTTTGACCTGCGGTTTCTGTACCGGGATTGCCAAACCCGGTTCAGCATGGTACCGGATAACGACTATGTAGACACCTTGAGTTACGCCAGAGGCAGACTGCCAAACCTGGGGCGCTACAGTCTGACTGCCCTGGCAGAATACTACCGTCTGCCTACCGAAGGTGCCCACCGGGCACTGAATGACTGCCGCATGAACCAGCAGGTATTCGAACGCCTCGCCCAAGAGCCGAATGCCTGCTCTGCCAACCAGATCAAGCGCTGCCCCAAATGCGGCAACGAAATGCGCATGCGCCGGGGACGCTTTGGTGAGTTTTACGGTTGCAGCGGATACCCGCTCTGCCGATATACCGAAAATATTGTATAACTCTGTATAAAAATACCCGGAGGATTGGCCATGTCCATTGACGCACTGCAAGAAAAAATTCGCAAGCGAAAATCCGCGCTGCTCCTTGATTTGACGCTGTTTCCCGAAGAGCTTCCGCAAGAATATGCCGATGCCTACCCCCGCTACTGTCTGGCTCTGCTCAAAGGGCTGAAAGGACGCATCCCCGGAGTACGCTTCCGCTTTTCCCACTTTGCACTTCTGGGGGCTCAAACCCTGGCCCAGCTTCCGGCGCTTTTGAAAGAAGCCAAAGATTTAGGCTTCTATGTTCTGCTGGATGCCCCGGAGGCTTACAGCTCCCAGCAGGCCACATTCACAGCCCAAACGTTACTGCAACCCGGCGGCGAATATTACTGCGACGGCATCCTACTCCCCTTCTATGCCGGCAGCGACATCCTGCAGCCCTATCTTTCCTATTGCGAAGATCAGAAAAAGGATGTTTTTGCGCTGGCAAGAACACCGAACAAGTCCGCCCCGGAATTGCAGGATCTGCTTACCGGTACCCGCTTGGTGCATACCGCTGTAGCTGCCCGTGTGGAGCGCTTTGCCGCCTCCACAGCTGGAAAATACGGCTATGCATGCCTGGGGGTTGCTGCCGCTGCCACCGCACCGGACAGCCTGAAAGCGTTGCGCAGCAAATATCCCGGCCTGTTTTTGCTGGCGGACGGACTTGACTATCCCAGCGGGAATATGAAAAACGTTTCTCTCATTTTCGATAAGCTTGGGCGGGGCGGCGCTTACTGCGCAAGGCAAATGGTCAGCTGCGCCTGGCAAAAAGGAGATGGGCTGGATCCCATTGCCGCCGCTGTACAGGAAGTGGAGCGGCAAAAAACAGGCCTGCAGCGATATGTCACATTCCTGTAAACATGCAAAGAACCGGAACCACAAATGCTACGTGGTTCCGGTTCTATTATTATGTATGCTCTTGTTGCAGCAGCTTCCTGTATCCATTTCCGTACTGCACGCACCGGGAAACCCGGCTCAAAGTTGCGGAAGAAATATCCGTCTGCGCAATGACCTGATTGTAGGTATTGCCCTGCAGAAGCAGCTTGGCCGCATACAGGCGCTCTGCCATCTTTTCGATCTCCTTGGCGGTACACAAATCCTCAAACAGCGCCTGGCATTGCTCCATACTGTCCAGATGAGCCAGCAGCTGATACAAAGCATCTATCTTCTCCTGCTTATCCATGTTTCACCATCCTCATACAAAACTTATCACAAGCCTCCGCCATAATCAATCCTGGTAATAGTTCATTTTCCCTTCCACACGCTGGAACAGCAATGTAAGGGCTCCGGAGAACAGGAGATAAAAGGCGCCTGTATAGAACATAGGCCAGATCAAACCATCACTTTTTATAAAATTCTGCCCGGCCCACATTACCTCGTACACTGCAATCACTCTGGCCAGGGAGGTATCTTTTACCAGCGTGATGATCTCATTTCCCATGGAAGGGACAATCCGTTTTACGACCTGAGGCGCAATAATACGGGTAAAAATCTGCGTTTTGCTCAAGCCCAGAGCCTGACCTGCCTCAAATTGTCCCAGAGGGATGCTTTCAATACCGCCCCGATAGATTTCCGCAAAATAACAGGCGTAATTGATAGAAAAAGCCAGAATCACCGCCGTAAAGCGTCCCATAGCAGGCAGACCGAACAGGAGCCCGGGGCCATAGAAAAATACAATCAGCTGAAGCATCAACGGCGTTCCACGGATAACCCATACCAGCGCCTGCAGCGCAAGGCGCAGAGGAGAAAACCGGCTGCGGCATCCAAAACAAATTGGAAGCGCCAAAGGAATGGAAAACACAAGGGTGAGGGCAAATATGGAAAGGGTTTGACCAAACCCCTGGATAAGTGCCCAGGTTACTGTGAGAAATTGAGTCATTTTACTTCACCAAGGTCAGCTGATAGGTTTCTGCCAAAGCATCCAGCGTACCATCGCGCATCAGTTGCGCCATAATTTCATTTACCTTTGCCGTCAGATCAGAGTCCTTGCGGAATCCAATACCGTACTCCTCAGAGCTCAGTTCCAGAGCGATGGTCAAATCCGGGTAGCCGGTACCGGCACCGGTCATCGCATTGGCCATGGTAATATCAATCACGCAGGCATCTGCGGTACCGGCAGCCACTTCCATCAGGGCTGCGGACTGGCTCTGTACTTCGGTCAGATCCTCAATTCCCAGATCCTTCAGCGCTGCCGCACCGGCAGAGCCTGCTTCAGCTGCAAAACAAAGCGACTGAATGGACTGGGTATCCGTATAGTTCTGGGCAACAGACGCAGGCATAACAACGACCTGGGCATTCTTCACGTAAGGATTGGACACGCTGGTATTGAGCTGCACCTCCTGGGTGATGGTCATACCATTCCAGATGCAATCAATAGACTTGGAATTCAGTTCAAAAAACTTATTGTCCCAATCGATTTCAATAAACTGGCACTCCACGCCCAGCTTCTGTGCCACTGCCTCGGCAAACTCGGCATCAAAACCGATCCAGTTGCCGTTTTCATCCTGATAGTCCATAGGAGCATAATCGGTAATGCCCACAATCAAGGTTCCCTTTTTCTGGACGTAAGCCAGATCCGAAGAGGCATCCTGCTCCTTACAGCCGGCCAGCAAACCAAAGAGACAAGCAACAGCCAGAGCCCATGCCAAACGCTTTTTCATAAGACCGCTTCCTTTCAATTTCGTGAAGGTTTATTGGAATGACTGCATTATACTTTAGTTCGCTAAAGTTGTAAAGTACTTTTTTATAAAAACGAGAAGATTTGTTATTACATCCAAATCTTCTCGTCAAAAAGGTGTTATTTTGTCGATTGTGCTTTATCTATTACAGTGCATGCCCCAACAGATACCAAATAATCAAAAATCCAGGCAGCAGCGGCAAATAAGAAAGCAGGGTTGCCGCACCAATGGGAATAATCAAATAGCTGAAGTAATCCAGTGCGTAAAAAACACCGCAAAGCACCGCAGTGGAAATAACAGACTTTGTCAGTTGGCGGCCGATGAGATTGGAGAAAAAGAACGTGTAAATACCGCCCAAAATGGGGTTTACAACAGTTAAAAAAATCCTCAAGACGAGCTTTGCCAATCCCAGCAGGAAAAAGCACAGGAGCACCACAAGCAGAACCGTGGGAGCATGGTACAGCAGCAGCGACGGAACATATTTATTCAGGAAATAATTCGCCAGCAGGTGGAGCATCATGGCCAAAATCACGCTCAAAAAGCGGGATATAAACCAGGTAACCGGACTCTCCCCTTCCGGAAGAACCGCATCCATACAGTTTACCACAAAGGATAAAATAACCAGCGCCAAAATCTGACTGCACAGTGTTTCAAAGGACGTACCACGGAAGGGTAAAATAAACAGATAGTCTTTCACAAAAGTGACAAAAGGCAATGGTGAAAGAAACTTCTCCAAACCTGCCGGCTGAAACGCATAAACAATTACCGTAAGCACATAAACGGTTAGAATACCGGCAGAGGAAGACAGCGCATGATTCAAATCCGACTTATGTCCGAAAAGAAGCCTAAAAACCACGCCACAGCCCAGAAGCACTGCTACGAACACCAGGATAAACTTCGCAGAGGACAAGACGGAAAAATTTGCCGGAAGCAGACCGGCAACACCAGACAGAGCCTGCCCGATATTCTCCGGCAGGAAGTCCCTGGCAGAGGACAAAATAGATTGAAGATCCATGGAAAATCCTTTCTGGAAAGAGAAAACTGATAGAATAAGCATCGCCTGAATAAAGAAGGTTTATACAAGAAAACCTCCGCCGAAAACGGCGGAGGTGAGTAGCCTTTTCGAGATAAATTACTTGATCTCGGCTTCGGCGCCAGCTTCCTTCAGCTCGGCAACCAGCTTCTCGGCATCTTCCTTGGAGATAGCTTCCTTCAGGGTCTTGGGGCAGTTGTCAACCAGCTCCTTAGCGTCCTTCAGGCCCAGGCCGGTAGCGGCACGGACAACCTTGATGACGCCCAGCTTGGAAGCGCCAGCGTTCTTCAGGATGACGTCGAACTCGGTCTTCT
>CAZCRO010000027.1:0-24851 GCA_964501115.1 uncultured Oscillospiraceae bacterium | reverse complement strand
CAGTATCCCTTCGAGTTCTCCGGCGGTATGCGCCAGAGAATCGTCATCGCCATTGCTCTGGCCGCCAACCCCGATGTTCTGATTTGTGACGAGCCTACCACCGCTCTGGACGTAACCATTCAGAGCCAGATTCTGGAGCTGATCAACAAGCTGAAGCGGGAGCGCCAGCTGAGCGTTATCTTCATTACCCACGACCTGGGCGTTGTGGCCAATATGGCTGACCGTGTGGCTGTTATGTACGCCGGCAAGATCGTGGAGTACGGCACCGCGGAGGATATTTTCTACCGTGCTGCCCACCCCTACACCTGGGCGCTGATGTCCTCCATGCCTGACCTGGACACCAACGAAAAGCTGGAAGCCATCCCCGGCACACCTCCCAACATGATCTATCCTCCTGTTGGCGATGCCTTTGCCGCCCGGAACAAGTACGCTATGAAGATCGACTTCGAGCGCCAGCCCCCCATGTTTAAGATTACCGATACCCATTACGCCGCTACTTGGCTGCTGCATCCTGACGCACCCAAGGTAGAGATGCCGAAAATCATTGTAGACCGTATCCAGCGGATGAAGGAGCAGAACGGAGGTGCCCAGGATGGAGAATAATCAGGAAGTTCTTTTGAAGGTAGAGCATCTTTGCCAGTACTTTGGTTCCACCAAGGCGGTAGACGATGTCAGCTTCGAAATCCATAAGGGTGAGGTTTTCGGCCTGGTAGGCGAAAGTGGCTGTGGCAAGACCACCACCGGCCGTTCCATCATCAAGCTGTATAATATCACCTCCGGCAATGTCATTTTCAAGGGAATCCGCATTGCCGCCGGTAAAAAATCCTACAAAGACGCCATTGCCAAGGCCAAGGCAGACTATGCCGAGGCCTCCAAGGCAAATCCCGGGAACGCCGCTGCTCTGAAAGAGGCCATGAACAAGACCATCGCTGAGCAGAAGGAACTGATGAAGCAGGCAGACTTCGATATGAAGAACTGCGACAAGGTCTATTCCGCCAACATGCAGGAGGCCTGCAAGCGGAAGTACACCGCCCTGCTGGAGCGTGCCACCGGCGAAGAGAAGCAGAAGCTTCAGGAAGAATACAAGAACGAGCTGCGCAAGGCTAAGAAGACCAAGCTGGTCACCCAGATCCAGATGATCTTCCAGGATCCCATTGCCTCTCTGGACCCCCGTATGACCGTTAAGGAAATCATCGCCGAAGGTCTGGTGATCCAGGGCGAGCGGGATGACAAGGTCATCACCCAGCGGGTCAACGAGATGCTGGAGCTGGTCGGTCTGGTTCCGGAGCACGCCACCCGCTACCCCCACGAGTTCTCCGGCGGCCAGCGGCAGAGAATCGGCGTTGCCCGCAGCGTCATCATGAACCCGGATCTGATCATTGCCGACGAGCCTGTTTCCGCTCTGGACGTTTCCGTTCAGGCACAGGTTATCAACCTGCTCAATGAGCTGCGTGAGAAGTTCGGCCTGACCATCCTCTTCATTGCCCATGACCTGTCCGTTGTCAAGTACTTCTCCGACCGTATCGGCGTTATGTACTTCGGCAACATGGTAGAGATGGCTTCCTCTGATGAGCTGTTTGCCCATCCCCTGCACCCCTACACCCGCAGCCTGCTCTCCGCTATTCCTCTGCCCGACCCCGTGTACGAGAAGAAGCGTAAGCGGATTACCTACAATCCTCTGGCCGAGCACGACTACACCGTGGACAAGCCCAGCTTCCGGGAAGTTTCCCCCGGCCACTTTGTCAAGTGCAACGATGCGGAGTTTGCCAAGTATCAGCAGGAGCTGAATAAATGAGCAAAAAGACCCAAAGCTTTCTCAAGAGCATGCTTGCCGGTCTCATCATAGCCATCCTGGTCGTATATGTCAATGCGGAGCAGGGCTACGGCCTGATGCGTCAGCTGTGCGATGCCTGCTTTGTCCCGGCGGTGCTGCTGCTGGGCTGGGGCGGCATCCGCTGGGTGACCAACCAGGGCGCCTTTGACGTGCTGGGCTACGGCGTCAGCTCTGTCTTCCATGTCCATGTGCCCGGTGCCAGCATTGGCCAGGCCCGGGATCAGGAGAAGCTGGAGGACTACAGAGCCCGCAAGGCACGTAAGCGCAAAGCCCCCAGCGGTGTGCTGCTGGCGGGTCTGAGCTACCTGGCGGTTGCTGTGGTGCTCATGGTTCTTTATACTCTGGCAGAATAATCCACAATTTTTTCGCCGCCGTGAAGTTTTTCCTCTTTACGGCGGCGATTCTTTTTTGTACAATAGGGGAAAAGCAATGGATTTGCCCCAAAAAGAGAAGGAGTGGCTGATTATGACCGGAAAAAAGAAGTGTGTTGCCTTTGTGATGGCATTGTCCCTGGCTGCCGGACTGTCCGGATGTGGAAATTCCCAGGAAAAGGCCTATGAATCTGCCAAAAATCTGTATTTTTACGGCCAGTATCTGGAAGCCCGCCGGGCGTACCAGGCTCTGGGGGACTACAGCGATGCCCAGGCCATGGTAACCGCCTGCGATTATCAGCTGGCCATGGGGCTGCTGGCGGATGGAGAATACCTGGGGGCAGCCTCTGCCTTTGAAGACCTGGAGGGCTATGGCAATGCCCGGGGACTGGCCAGGGCTGCCGCCCAGCTGGCGGCCTTGCAGCAATACGAATACGGAGACCGGGACGGGGCGCTGGAAGCCCTGGATGGGCTGTCCATCGCCCGGGATTTGCTCGATTTGACCCAGGAGACCGACCTGACGGATTTTGTGGGCAAGTGGAGCCTGACTCTGGATGCCTCCCAGAACTTCACCCAGGGGCTGCAGACGCTTGCGCAGGAGCAGGACAAGCTGGACAAGGAATTTGCCAAGAGCATTTCTATCACCGGTCTGACGGCGCTGGTGGAGCTGCAAATCGATTCTGACGGCCTGGCCGTGCTGAATCTGACCCAGGAGGATCTGGACAGACTCTCCAGGAGCTACGCCACCCAGCTCCACCAGGGACTTGTGGAATACTACGAGGGTGTGATCGGGGAGATGGCGGAGGAATGGGAAGTGAGCTACCAGCAGATGCTGGACAACTACAGCGTGAAAGACTGCGAGGGCTTCTTCGAGGTGGAGGAAAAGCTGTCCATGAAGGATTTTGAAAAGCGCCTTTCCTGTACCCAGACGCTTGCCGAGCTGAGCCAGACCTACCAGGGGGCGGGTGTGGCCATCCCCGGGGAGGACAGCGCCCGGCTGCGTTTCCCGGAAAAGACCTGGAAAATGGAACGCACGGGGGAGAACAAGCTCACCCTGACCAGCGGAGAAACGGTGCTGGAATTTACCAGACTTTCCTGAATAGTTTTCCCAGTAATGGCAAACAATACCTCCGGAAATCAAATTTCTGGAGGTATTGTCATATGAAATGGAAATATTTGCCCCTGCTGGCGGCTCTGTCCATGCTGCCTGTGCAGGCGGCGGCAGCCCAGGTGGACAGCGGCAGCAAATACTGCTTTTCCTCCCGGGACTTTGGCAGTGCGCTGACCGGGGCGGTGCTGCGCCGGGTGCCGGAGCAGGGGGATCTTCTGCTGGGCAGCCGGAAAATCCGGGCGGGAGATGTGCTCACCGCCGGGCAGCTGAGTCAGCTGGTCTTTGTCCCCCGGTCAACGGAGGCGGATGAACAGGCGCTGGTGTGCTTCCTTCCGGTGGATGCCCGGGGGGCAGGGGAGGAAAGCGCCCTGACGCTTTCCATCCGGGGAAAAGAAAACAAGCCTCCCGTAGCGGAGGATTCCGCCGTGGAGACTTACAAGAATATGCCCGTCACCGGCAGGCTGAAGGTGGAGGATCCGGAAGAGGAGGCGATTCAGTACGCCGTGACCAGAATGCCCCGGCGGGGAGATGTGACCATCGGGGAGGATGGAAGCTTCACCTATACGCCTGAGAATAACAAAGTTGGGGTGGATTCCTTTGCCTATACCGCAACGGACGCAGCGGGGAAGGTGAGCCGGGAGGCCACGGTGACCATTACCATCCTGCGCCCCACGGAGCCGGTGCCGTATGCGGATACCGCCCGGACGGAGGATGCCTTCTACGCAGAATGGCTCCGCTCCACCGGGATCTTCGCCGGGGAAGTGCTGGCCGGGGAAAGCTGCTTCCAGCCGGAGAAGACGGTGAGCAAAGGGGAATTTCTCACCATGGTGGTGAAAACCCTGTCCATCCCCGTGGAGCAGCAGGTTCCGGCGGATGTGGGGACGAATCTTCCCCAGTGGCTGCGTCCCTATGCCACTGCGGCGCTGCGGGCGGGGCTGACGGCGGATTCTTCCTGGCAGGGGCAGTGGGATGCAGGGCAGGCTGTTACCAGCCGGGAGGCAGCGGGGCTTCTGTGCGCGGCCATGAATCTGGATCCCCGGGATGGGGAGGATGCGGTGCAGACGCTGTCGCCTATGGGGGTGAATCTGGAAGCCGGGAAGGAAATAACCAGAGCCCAGGCCGCCCGGGCCATGTACCGGCTCGCCCAGAGCCAGAAAAAGTAAAAAACAGACTGTCGAATCTTGGCTCCCCCTCTGGGGAACTGGCGGCGAAGCCGACTGAGAGGGCATTTAAGAGCCGCCCTTTGGGCGGCTGCTTGCTTGACCTTCCGCCGGCAAGGGCTTTTCTACAGTCTGAATGCCCCGGAAACGGCTGTTTCCGGGGCATTGGAATTTACGACTGTATCAGATCCGCACCGAGCAGGTATTTTCTGACCGGGGTTTTCAGCAGCACGCTGCTCACCAGAAGGATCACCACCAGATCCACCGCCATAAAAGCTCCGTTATACAGGGCGGAGTACACCCAGGGACTTGCCATGGGAAGGCCGAAGAAACTCTCCGGCATGTATTCAGCCCAGAGGGTGGCACCCACTACATAGTGTACCAGGAACCGGAGGGTACATCCGGTGATGGAAGCCGGCAGGAGCTTTCCCGGGAATATACCGGCAAAGCCCAGCACGGCGTAGGCCAGCAGATAGTCTCCCAGGATGCTCTGCCAGCCGATGGCAAAGCCGCCTCCCAGAAGCATCTGCAAAAAGCCGTGGGCGAAGCTTACGAGAAGCCCCGCACCCAGACCGTGCCGGGTGCAGAAGACGAGAATGGGAAGCATGCCCAGATCCACCGAGCCGCCCCAGGGCATTTTGTACAGGGGCAGCAGACTGAGCAGCTCGGCAAGTGCCATGAGAATGGCACCTTCCGTCAGAACGCGCAGATTTTTTTGTTGCATGAGAAAACCTCCTAAAAAATATGCCGCATTGTGACCTGTCCGGGTGACAATGCGACATACAATAGGTGGTAAGTCAGGCGCATCTTTCCCTACGACGGTACGAACCGTATCAGGTTTGACGGGTCAGAGAGAACATCTCTATCTCAGCCGGTTTGCCGGCACCCCGAAGACAAGCGTACTATGCGGTTGAAGCTATTATAGCAGAAGCGGTGGATTTGTCAAGCCATATCCAGTGCCAGGGTCTTTCCACCGAGAATGTGGAAATGCAGGTGGGAAACGGTCTGTCCCGCATCGGCACCGCAGTTGGAAACCACCCGGTATCCGCCGGTCAGCTGCTGCGCGGCGGCAATCTTGGGGATTACCTCGAAGATATGGGCAACCACGCCGCTGTTTTCCGGCGTGACACCGTCACAGTCGGGAATGTGGGTCTTGGGAATCACCAGAATGTGGGTGGGCGCCTGGGGATTGATGTCCCGGAAGGCGAACACGGTATCGTCCTCGTAGACCTTGGTGGAAGGAATCTCACCGGCGAGAATCCGGCAGAAAAGACAATCTTGCATGGAAAAAACCTCCTGAAAACGTTTTTACAGTCCGAATATGTGCAGCCCCAGCTGGCTGACCACCACCATGATCACGGCGGCCATCAGAACACCCAGGGTAACGGATACCACGGTTTTTTTAAAGCCCAGATCCAGGAAACTGGCACCCAGGGTGCCCGTCCAGGCACCGGTGCCGGGAAGGGGAATGCCCACAAACACCATCAGAGCGATCATCAGTCCAAAGCGGCCGAAGCGGCTGTGGGACAGCTTCCGCCCGGCGGACTCTCCCTTGTCGTGGCAGAAGCGGAAGAACTTGCCGATGTAAGCCTTGTCCATGCCCCACAGGAGCACCTTCCGGGCAAAAAGATAGATAACCGGAACGGGGAGCATATTGCCCAGGGCGCACAGAGCAATGGCGGTTTTGGTATTGATACCCATGCCGATGGCAATGGGAATGGCGCCCCGCAGCTCGATAATCGGCACCATGGATATGAAAAAAACAGACAAATATTTGAATATCATGCAATCACCAATCGAAAAGATACATTTATTCTATCACAGCCGGTGGAAAGATGCAACACGGGGAATGTGAATATTTCTATAAATTTGTGCCTGTGGCCGGTTCGCTGTTATCTTCATTTTCCGGCTGGTTTTTCTCAAAGGCGGCATTGACCAGGGTGTAAATCACCGCACACACCGGTACACCCAGAATCATACCCAAAATGCCGAAGCTACCGCTGCCGATGGTTACGGCGGCCAGCACCCAGAAGCCGGGCAGACCCACGGATTTGCCCACTACTTTGGGGTAAATCAGGTTGCCCTCCACCTGCTGCAGAACAATCAGAAAAATCAGAAAGCCCAGTGCTTTGATGGGGCTGATGAACAGAATCAGCAGTGCGCCCAGCGCGGCACCGATCCAGGCACCGAAGATAGGAATCAGGGCAGTGAAGCCGACCATGACGCTGACGGCCAGGGCATTGGGGAAGCGGAAGATGAGCATGCCCAGAAGGCACAGCGTACCGATGATCACAGCCTCCACCAGCTGTCCGGTGATGAAATTGGTAAAGCTGGTATTGGCCAGGGAGAGAACACGCAGCACCCCGGCGGCCTTCTTTTCCGGCAGGCACCAGGCAATCAGCCGCCGCACCCGGCGCTTCCAGCCCTCTTTGTCCGCCAGAAAATACAGGCTGATCACAAAGGCCAGTATGCCATTGAACAGCAGGGAGAAGATGGAAATGGTAAAATTCAGGGTTTTATCCACAACCGTGGAGCCAATCTGTTGAAAGAACGTCCGCACGGTGGTGAGGATGGTATCCGCGTCCAGCTGGAAGGCGGGGATTTCTACCCCCAGCCCTTCCAGGGCGGTGGTGGCGGTGTTCCACCAGCCGGAGGCTTTGGCAACGTAGCCGGGAAGCTGCTCGGCCAGGGTGGAGAAGGTGCGGCTCAGCTGGGGAATCAGGATGAAGAAGATGGCAAAGAGAATGCCCAGCAGAATCAAAATGCTCAGTAAGATGCACACCGGCCGTCTGGCCTTCCGGGAAGAGGCTGGCAGAAGTTTGTCCCACAGCCGCTCCAGAGGGCACAGCAGCAGATTCAGAAGAAAGGCAAAGGCGAAGCCCAGCAGGAAGGGGGACAGCAGGGAAAGCAGCTGCCCCGCCAGAGAAGCCAGGGTGGGCAGATTGTGCACCACCCAGAACAGACCGATGGAAAAGACGATGAGAAACAGAATCTGTTTCATGGCTTTTTTACTGAATTCCAAAGTGTTTCCTCCTTATTCCAGCCCGTCCTGCTCCACGGGGCGGGGACGGATTTCCACTTCCATGATCCGGTGGTTGTCCATGGCGGTGACCAGGATGCCCAGATTTCCGTAGCGGATGCTGTCGCCGATTTTGGCCAGGTGCCCCAGCTGCTCCATGACCCAGCCGCCCAGGGAGACCATTTCCGAGTCGGTTTTTACATCGAAACGGTTGCAGAATTCCTCCAGCTCCGTGGAGGCGTCCACCCGGAAGACCCCGGGGGCAACCTCCCGGAAATCCTCCGTCACTTCGTCATGCTCGTCCCAGATTTCCCCCACCAGTTCCTCGAGGATGTCCTCCATGGTGACGATGCCGTAGGTTCCGCCGTATTCGTCCAGAACCACGGCTACATGGGACTTGATTTTTTGCAGCTGACGAAGAAGGGAATTGATCTTCTCGTTTTTCAGGACATACACCACCGGAGTGAGCAGCTCTTTCAGCTCCTGCCGGGCAATGCCGCCGTGGATATAGAAATCCTTCTGGTGGATGACACCGATGATGTTGTCAATGTTTTCTTCGTATACAAGAATCCGGGAGAAGCGGGATTCGGAGAAGACGCGGGCAATTTCCTCCTTGTCCGCGTCGACGGAGACGGCCTCCAGATCTACCCGGTGGGTGAGAATGTCCTCGGCCTCCCGCTCGGTAAACTCGATGGCGTTGCGCAGGAGTTCCCCTTCGTTTTTATCGATGCTGCCGCCCTGCTGCACTTCATCCACCAGCATCAGCAGCTCCTCCTGGGACATTTTCCCGTTGCTTTCCAGCTTGAGTACCCGGGAGACCAGCTTTTTCCAGGCGGAGAACAGGAAGTTCAGCGGCGTGAACAGCCAGATCAGCACCCGGATGAAGGGGGCGGAAAACATGGCGAAAGTCTCCGGGCAGTCCTTGGCGATGCTTTTGGGGGTGATCTCACCGAAAATCAGAACCACCACAGTGACCACCACGGTGGAAATGGTGGCACCCAGATCGCCATAGAGCCTGACGAAGATGATGGTGCCCAGAGAGGCGGTGGCAATATTTACAATGTTGTTGCCGATGAGGATGGTGGAGATCAGCTTGTCGTATTTTTCGCAGAGGGTACACACCAGCTGCGCTTTTTTGTCTCCCTTTTCCGCCAGGGTTTTCACTCTGGTTTTGTTCAGGGAAGAAAATGCGGTTTCGGTAGCGGAAAAATAGGCAGAAAAGGCGATTAAAATCGCCATAATCAGAATATATGCGGTCATTGTATGTAAATAACTCCTTTTTAATGTAATGGCTTCCGGTGTTGAAAAATGGGGGCTAAATACGCAAAAAAGCACGCCCGCCGCCGAATATCCCACAGCGCAGGTATGCTCCAAACCCAATATCATATATCCGTCGATTGCCCGTATCGTCGCTACTGTCACTGTCCATAGGGTGAATGCCTCCGTTTCTTTGATGAAAATAATGTTTTCCGGCGCATGCGTGCCGAATGGCTCCACTATACCCCAGTTTTTCCAAAAGGTCAAGAGAAGAAGAGTCAGGAAAAGAAATTTTAATATTTTCATAAAAGCAGTTGATTTTTTCAAGGAAATATGCGAAAATATGGAAACAGGGTTTTGACCCTGGATATAAAATGAATATGGAGGAAACCATTCATGAAAAAGATCATTGCAATGCTCCTCGCGGTTCTGATGGTCGTTGGCCTGTGCGCCTGCGGCGGCAATACTGCTGCCCCCACCACCGGTAACGACGCTCCCGCTGCCGCGAGCGCAGACGACATCGCTGACGAAATGACTTCCGGCGATGGCAAGTATCAGGTTGCTTTCGTTACCGACGTTGGCACCCTGAAGGACAAGTCCTTTAACCAGGGCACTTTCGACGGCGTAAAGCTGTACGCCAATGCCAACGGCAAGGCTTACAAGTACTATCAGCCCGCCAACGGCAACAACGCTACCGACGAAGACCGGATCGATGCCTTTACTCTGGCTTGCGAGAACGGCGCTGAGGTCGTTGTCGCTGCCGGCTTCATGCAGGAAGCCGCTCTGAAGGCTGTCGCCGCCAAGTATCCCGATGTTCACTTCGTTTTCATCGACGGCTACCCCGTAACCGGTGAAGACGGCAATGTCCTGGCCAATGTCGCCGGCATCTCTTTCGACGAGCAGGAATCCGGCTACCTGGCCGGCTACGCTTCCGTTATGGAAGGCTACACCAAGCTGGGCTTCTGCGGTGGCGGCGGCGGTGACAACCCCGCTTGTGTCCGCTTTGGCTATGGCTACGTGCAGGGCGCCGATGCTGCCGCTGCTGCCAAGGGCATCCAGGTTGAAGTGAACTACTCCTGGCTGTACGGTTCCAGCTTCTCCGCTTCCAGCGAGCTGCAGACCATGACCACCGGCTGGTACGGCAACGGCACCGAAGTGATCTTCTGCTGCGGCGGCGGTATGTTCTCCTCTGTTGCTGCTGCTGCCGGCGCTGAGGACGGCAAGGTTGTCGGCGTTGACGTTGACCAGTCCTACGAGTCCACCGCTGTCATCACTTCCGCTATGAAGGGTCTGGCTTCCGCTACCCAGTGGGCTATCGGCAAGCACTACGCCGGCGAGTGGGATTCCATCGGCGGCAACGGCACCTCTCTGGGTGCTAAGGACAACGCTGTTGGCCTGCCCACCGATACCTGGTCCCTGCAGAACTGGACCGTTTCCGACTACGAGGCCCTGCTGGCCAAGATCGTTGCCGGTGAAGTGTCCATCTCCTCCGAGCTGGTTTCCCAGCCCGAGAGCACTGCCAACGTGACCGTGAACTACATCGCCTAAGTTTCCTGAACAAGGGGACTGTTGCAGAACTTCCGTTTTGCGGCAGTCCCCTTTTTTGCCCGTATCCGGGCGTGAGCTGCCGTGTTTTTTGGGGGATAGAAGAAAAGCGTCCTGTTTTCCTTCCTTCCTGCCCAAATACAGGCGCTTTTTGTGTATAGCGCAAAAAAAGGAAGGGAATCATTCATAAATTTGTTGCAATTTGCTTGCAACAATGTTACAATAACCCTGACACTTGTCAACCATTTGAGAAGGAGGGCGATAGATTATGCAATCTGAATACATAATCGAAATGCTCAACATCAGGAAGGAGTTCCCCGGTATTGTTGCCAACGACGACATTACTTTGCAGCTGCGCCGGGGCGAGATCCATGCACTGCTTGGGGAAAACGGTGCCGGTAAGTCCACCCTGATGAGCGTCCTGTTCGGCCTGTATCAGCCGGAGAAGGGCGTGATCAAGAAGAACGGCGAAGTCGTTCAAATCAACAATCCCAACGATGCCACCGCACTGAACATTGGCATGGTACACCAGCACTTTAAGCTGGTAGAGGTATTCAGCGTTCTGGACAATATCATTCTGGGCGCGGAGGATACCAAGCTGGGCTTCCTGCAGAGAAAGCAGGCACGGGAAAAGGTTCAGGCTCTTTCCGATAAATATAAGCTCAGCGTAGACCTGGACGCAAAGGTAGAGGACATCACGGTTGGTATGCAGCAGCGTACCGAAATTCTGAAGATGCTCTACCGGGACAATGAGATCCTGATTTTCGATGAGCCCACCGCCGTGCTCACCCCCCAGGAAATTGACGAGTTGATGGAGATCATGCGTGGCTTTGCCAGGGAAGGCAAGTCCATCCTGTTCATCACCCACAAGCTCAACGAGATCATGGCCGTGGCAGACCGGTGCAGCGTGCTGCGCAAGGGCAAGTACATCGGCACGGTGGACATTAAGGACACCAACAAGCAGGAGCTGTCCAACATGATGGTCGGCCGCCCCGTTCAGCTCCAGGTGGAAAAGGGCGAGTGCGTTCCCGGTGAAGTGATTTTGGATGTTCAGGGACTTACCGTTCCCTCCAAGATCAGCAAGAAGAACGCGGTGAACGACGTATCCTTCCAGGTTCATGCCGGAGAGATCGTCTGCATCGCCGGTATCGACGGCAACGGCCAGAGCGAACTGGTGTACGGCCTGTCTGGCCTGGAAAAGGCCAGCCATGGCACCGTTACCCTGTGCGGCAAGGATATTTCCAAGGCAGGCATCCGCAAGCGGGCGCAGGCCGGCATGAGCCATATCCCCGAAGACCGGCATAAGCACGGTCTGGTGCTGGACGATACCCTGGAAAACAACATCGTCCTGCAGCGCTATCGGGAGCCCCGCTTCCAGAAGATGGGCTTTATCAAGCGGGATGCCATCCGGGAGTATGCCGAGAGCATCATCGGGCAGTATGACGTCCGCTCCGGCCAGGGCCCCGTCACCATTTCCCGCTCCATGTCCGGCGGCAACCAGCAGAAGGCCATCATCGGCCGTGAGGTAGACCGGGACAATCCCTTCCTCATTGCCGTTCAGCCCACCCGTGGCCTGGACGTAGGCGCCATTGAGTATATCCATGGTCAGCTGGTGGCACAGCGGGATGCCGGCAAGGCAGTTCTGCTGGTGTCTCTGGAGCTGGACGAGGTTATGAACCTGTCCGACCGGATCCTGGTTATGTATGAAGGCGAGATCGTTGGTGAGCTGGATCCCAAGAAGACCAACGTACAGGAGCTGGGTCTGTATATGTCCGGCGCCAAGCGGGATACGAAAGGAGGCGCAGAGGCATGAAAAACAGTCTGCTGAATCTGTATCACCGGGAGGCTACCAAGAAGGTGCTTGCCTCTCTGATTTCCATTGTGGTCGGCCTGTTCGTAGGTGCCATCGTGGTCACCATCGTCGGCCTGACGAAGAACACCATCGGCGCTTCCGGCATGTGGGACGGTATCCGGATTATTTTCTTCGGTATCTTCTGCAAGGGTCGTGACGCTGCCGGTAACCTGGACTGGGGCTACAATGCCCGTAACCTGGGCAATATGCTCTTCCGTGCTACCCCCATTATCATGACCGGCCTTTCTGTGGCCATTGCCAACAAGACGGGTCTGTTCAACATCGGCGCTCCCGGCCAGTACCTGATGGGTACCATGGCATCGCTGATGATCGCTCTGGGAATCCCCAGCTCCGCTCTGCCCGCCGGCCTGATCTGGGTGCTGGCATTCCTGGGCGGCATGCTGGCAGGTGCCCTGTGGGGCGCAATCCCCGGTGCGCTGAAGGCACTGCTGAACATCAACGAGGTTCTGGCCTGCATCATGACCAACTGGCTGGCAGCCAACATTGTCACCTGGGCCTTTGATGTTTCCAATTTCAAGAACGTAACCGAAGGCACCAAGACCGCCTACATCTACAAGACCTCCACCAACGGTGTGGCAACTTCCAAGATGGGTCTGGATCTGCTCTTCCCCGGCTCCCAGGTCAATGGCGGCATCCTCGTTGCCATTTTGCTGGCAGTCATCGTGTACATTTTCATCAACAAGACCACCCTGGGCTACGAGCTGAAGGCCTGCGGTTCCAACCGTCACGCCGCCCGCTATGCCGGTATCAACGACAAGCGCAACATCGTGCTGTCCATGGCCATTGCCGGTGCCCTGTCCGGTGCCGGTGCCGCGCTGTACTGGCTCTCCGGCAACACGGAGTTCTACTGGTCTACCTACCAGGCGCTGCCCGGAGAAGGCTTCAACGGCATCCCCGTTGCCCTGCTGGCTGTCAACAATCCCATCGGCGTGGTGTTTACCGGTGTCTTTATGGCCATGCTGAAGATCGTTGGCCAGAACCTTACCGGCTACACAGCCTACAATGAATACATCACCGATGTAATCATTGGCGTGATCGTTTACCTGAGCGCCTTCTCTCTGGTGATCCGTATGCTGCTGGACGGCAAGAAGAAGGCCCCTGCCAAGGTGAAAAAGGCAGAGGCAACCACGGAGAAAGGAGGGGACGAGAAATGACATTCCTGATTCAGCAAACGCTGCTGTATGCCATTCCCCTGATGATCGTTGCCCTGGCCGGTGTATTCGCTGAGCGCAGTGGTATTATCAACCTGGCGCTGGAAGGTATTATGATCTTCGGTGCCTTTGTGGGTGTACTGTTCGTCCGCTCCATGCAGGACGTGGATGTATTCCTGAACGCTGCCCGTCAGGGCAACTGGCTCACATTGCAGGCTCTGGAGATTCTGGCCATGCTGGTGGCCGCGGCAATGGGTGCGCTGTTCTCCCTGCTGCTGAGCTTCGCCTCCATCAACCTGAAGGCAGACCAGACCATCGGCGGTACCGCTCTGAACCTGATCGCCCCCGCCCTGGTGCTGTTCCTCATCCGGATCATCGATGGCCAGAACATTCTGGACATGAAGACCGGTGACTCTGCCACCTGGTTTATGATCAAGAAGTCCACCTTTGGCATCCCCAAGAATCAGGACATTGGTTTCCTGGGTGAGACCTTCCTGAACAAGGTGTACCTGGCTACCTACATCTGCATCATCCTGTTTGTGGTGATGTCCATCCTGCTGTACAAGACCCGCTTTGGTCTGCGGCTGCGTGCCTGCGGCGAAAACCCCCAGGCGGCAGACAGCCTGGGCATCAACGTGTACAAGATGCGCTATGCCGGTACCACCATCTCCGGCGCGCTGGCCGGTATGGGCGGCTTTGTCTACGCCCTGACCACCACCAACTGCACCTCCAACGGTGACGTGGCAGGCTTCGGCTTCCTGGCACTGGCGGTTATGATCTTCGGCAACTGGAAGCCCCTGAATATTGCCGGTGCTTCCCTGCTGTTCGGCCTGTTCAAGTGCATCGCCGCTGCTTATTCCAGCATCGACATCAATGGCGACGGCATCTTCATGCTGGCAGAGCTGAATATCAGCTCCCACCTGTACCGGATGCTGCCCTACCTCGTAACGCTGATCGTGCTGGCCTTCACCTCCAAGAAGTCCCGTGCCCCCAAGGCAGAGGGCATCCCCTACGACAAGGGATCCAGATAATCCACCCGCCCGCCCCCTTCCCGGGGGCGGGTAAATGCGGCGAAAAGGCGTTTTGGCTTTTTCGCCGCTTTTTTTGGGGAGATTTTCCTTGACGGGAAAGAGAGGGAGGGGTAGAATAAGGAAATATACAGCTGAAAAAGCTGGATTGGATTCTACCACGAGAGAGACGATGAAAAATGGAACGCAAGGAATTTGTTTTGGGTTTGCGGCGGGGTACACCCGTCGGGATGGGCTATTTGTCCGTCAGCTTTGGATTCGGCACGATGGCCGTGTCCCAGGGGCTGCGGGTCTGGGATGCCGCGCTGATCTCGGCCACCAATCTGACCAGTGCCGGGCAGTTCGCCGGGCTGACGCTGATTTTGGCGGCGGCGGGGTTGTGGGAGGTGATCCTCACCCAGATCATTATCAACAGCCGCTATGCCCTGATGAGTATGGCGCTGAGCCAGCGCATGGGGGAGAAGATTGGTCTTTTGCCCCGGTTCCTGGTGGCGTTTTTCAATACCGATGAGATTTTTGCCCTGGCCATGTCCAGAAAAGAGCCGCTTACCGTGGCGTACCTTCTGGGGCTGGGGGTGCTGCCCTTTATCGGCTGGACGGGTGGAACGGTGCTGGGAGCCCTGGCGGGGTCTGTCCTGCCGGAGAATATCCGCACGGCCCTGGGCGTGATGCTCTATGGCATGTTTATCGCCATTGTGGTGCCGCCGGCCAAGCAGCACAGACCCGTTCTGGTCTGCGTCCTCCTGGCGCTGGTGTGCAGCTGCCTGGTGGACTGGGTGCCGGTGTTTGCCAATATTTCCGCCGGTATCGCCATTGTCATCTGCACGGTTCTGGCAGCCGGTATCGCGGCGGTGGTATTCCCTGTTCAGGAGGAAGAAGCATGAGCATTTATCTGTACATTGCGGCCATGGCCATCACCACATATCTGATCCGCCTGCTTCCGCTGA
The DNA here is from genome assembly GCA_964501115.1 of uncultured Oscillospiraceae bacterium. Taxonomy (GTDB): domain Bacteria; phylum Bacillota; class Clostridia; order Oscillospirales; family Oscillospiraceae; genus Faecousia. The sequence goes on along the minus strand of CAZCRO010000027.1, from coordinate 9,555 downwards.
CGATTTTCCGCAAGACCATTCGCAGCCGCTTTCTGCGTTCGTTTTTGTACTATGTGCCCTATGCCTGCCTGACGGCGATGACCTTCCCGGCAATTTTGAGCAGCACCGGCAGCCTGATCTCCGGCGTGGCCGCCCTGGTGGTGGCCGTGGTGCTGGCCTACAGAGGCAAGAGCCTGCTGACCGTCGCCCTGAGCAGCAGCGCCGCCGTGCTGATCACGGAGCTGCTGCTCAGATAAGAAAGCGAAGAGAGGATATGTGAATTGAAACAGGAGAAAACATGGCTGTTGGCATTTGCACCGCTGATGCCTGACCTGCCTGCAAACGGATTCCATCCTTGTGTATAATCATTTTTGATGGAATGATTTTGGAAGAATCCCCCGTTTTGTCTTGACGAACCGGGGGATTCTTGTTATAATAAAAATTCGAAGGGGAGTAGTCGGCGCGGATTGCGGGGCTGGATCGACATACTGGGGTGACCCCGGTTCAGTCTGAAATGACGAGACTTTTGTGTACGACCGGCTCAGTCTCTTCTTTTTTACGTGTGCTTCTGTGCCGGTCAGAGAATGATTGTGTACGGAGGCTATTTTTTATGGGAATTGGAGAACTGTTGCTGCTGGCTGTGGGACTGAGTATGGATGCCTTTGCCGTGTCCATCTGTAAGGGTCTGGCGATGAAGAAAGCAACACTGAAAGCAGAGCTGACCTGCGGTGCCTGGTTTGGCGGATTCCAGGCGCTCATGCCGCTGATCGGCTTCTTTTTGGGCACACTGTTTATGGATGCCATTTCCGCCATTGACCACTGGGTTGCCTTTGGTCTGCTGGGGCTGATCGGCGTGAACATGCTCCGGGAGGCTGTAAGCGGGGAGGAGGAGCAGGCGGATGCGGATCTGTCTGTAAAGACCATGTTCATCATGGCCGTGGCCACCTCCATCGATGCCCTGGCCGTTGGCATTTCTCTGGCCATGGCCGGCCTGGAGAATATCTGGCTGGCTGTGGGGCTGATTGGTGCCACCACCTTTGTGCTTTCCGGAATTGGCGTGTGGGTTGGCAATATTTTTGGCAGCCGCTATGAAAAGAAGGCAGAGCTGGCCGGCGGCATCATCCTGATTTTGCTGGGCGTGAAGATTCTGCTGGAACATCTGGGAGTGATTTGATTTGAAAAACCGCAATGGCAGATTGCTGATGTACCTGATCCTGCTGGTGCTGACTCTGGGATTTATCTGGGGCAATTCCGCCCTGCCCGGGGAGGTTTCCGGGGAGCTGTCCGGTGGGCTTATGGCCTGTGTGGGCAGGCTGCTGGCCGTATTCGGCAGCAAGGGGGAATTTGTCCTGCGGAAAATGGCGCATTTTTCAGAGTATGCCGCCCTGGGCTTTTTCCTGGGAGGCGTGTTTACAGCCAGAGGGGAGCGGGGCATCCATTTGTTTACCATGCCGCTGCTGTTTGGCCTGCTTACGGCCTGCGTGGATGAAACCATTCAGATCTTTGCCGTAGCCCGGGGCTCCAGCCTGATCGATGTATGGATCGATACCGGCGGCGCCTGTGCCGGCATTGCAATGCATGCCTGGCTCCATGCACTGCGGATGCGCTGGAAAAAAAGAACATAAGGCCGGAGGGGCACGCTGCACAGACAGGCGCGGCGTGCCTTTTTGCTGTATTACCGGACATCCATGTGGACGCACCGGCTGTCTATGGCGTAGGCATAGGCCACATCCGGCTGCTGCCGCACCAGGGAAAGCGCCTGGGCGCTGGTGCGGCCGGACAGGTAGAAGTCCATGGCGTTGCCGGACAGATGCCGGGAGTTGGCCACGCCGCCCACGGCGGCATTGTGGGCGGGGCAGCGGACGGTGCTGGTGGGGATCATGGGAACTCCGGCGCTTTGGCGGACGGCTTCCGCCAGGCGCATCAGCTTTTCGCTGGGCTCCACGGGGAATCCGCCGCACTTGCCGCAGGAGCAGCCGATATAGGGGTCGCTCCGGCGGAAATACCGGAGCTGTGCCCAGAAGTCCGGGGTATTGCGGAAGCTGTCCCGGCTGACGGCCTCTTTCAGCGCCTGCTCGGTGGCAGGGCCGGGAATGCCGTCAGGGGTAAGAGACTGATCTTTCTGAAACCGGAGCAGGGCAGCTTTGGTTTTGCTGCCCAGGATGCCGTCCGGAGCGCCCGGGGCGTAGCCCAGGTAGCCAAGAAGGTGCTGCAGCTGTGTCGTGGTCATGGCAGCCTCCTATTCCAGCCAGATTTTGGAGAAGCGGAGGGTACTCTGCTGGTTGCCCCGGACACAGGCGTAGATGTGGTAAGCGCCGGTCAGCTGGGATATGTCCACGCTGAAGGTCTGCTCCCCGGCGCTGCCCGGGCAGAAGGCAGCCAGATCTTCGCTGGGCCATTGACCCTCCTCCAGATCCTGCGCCAGTACACCCAGCTGGCCGGGATACTGGGTGCCGTCCCGGTCGTTGCCGGTGCAGATGCCGGTGAAGCAGAGCCGGGTGTAGTCCGTCAGGTCGATGGCGTTGGCGGTGTAGATCTGGTTCTTGGTGGTGCCCACGCTGGAAAGGTTGGGGGAGGTGGCGTAGCTGGCAGAGGTGTGGTTGGAGCAGCGCAGCACCCAGCCGCCGGTGACGGAGGGGAAGCTGTCTCCCTGCTCGTACAGAACCCCCGCCCAGGCGTGGGAGAATTTCACCCAGCTGCCCTTGGTGTACAGCCAGGCTTCGGCATTGTTCCAGCTGCCGTCCTGACAGATCCGGCATCCGGAAAGATCCAGCCGCAGGGAAGCCCGGCTTCCCAGGGGGAGGGAAATCTGCTGCCCCGTCTGCCGGGGATCGGTGCGGATCCATATGGTCTTCTCCCGGCTGTCGTCCTCCGGAAGGGTCAGCTCTCCGCTGCACAGGAGGTATTGGGGATTTTCCAGCTCTGTGGGGATCCACAGGGTATTTTCCGCCGGATTCTCCGGCTGTGTCAAGCCCGTCACCGGGAACAGAGGCAGCCGGTCATTGCCGCCGCCGGAATACAAATAGCATACTCCCATCAGCGCATCACCTCAATCTGGATGGGGATGGCCTGGGTGGGCTTGGTCTCCAGGCAGGTAAAGCAGATGGCCGCGTCTTTGGCGCTGGCCTGGCTGACGCAGCGCCAGGCGGTCTGCTGTGCCAGGGCGGCAGTGGGGGAGTCGCTGTATACCGGGGTGATGTGGGGGCAGTCGGATTCCCGGATGCCCACCAGGGCCAGCGTCTGGCTGTAGGGGCCGGAACCCGTCCAGCCGGTGCCCAGCAGGGCGGTTTGGCACAGGCGTTTGCCGTCCACGTAGGACTTGGTGGCGGCATCCTGCTGCTCAACCGGCTCGGCCAGCCGGAAGATCCGCTTCCCGCCCATGTCCAGCTCCTTCTCCATGGCGGGCTTTTTTGCGTTTACCGCACCCAGATCCTCCGGCGTGAGGGTGAGGGTGTTGTCTTCGGCAGGGGTGCGGCCGTTGATGGCCAGGATGCCGCCCTTTCCGGGAGCGCCCTGGGGGCCGACAGGGCCGGGATCACCCCGGTCGCCCTTGTCTCCCTTCTGCCCCTGGATGGCGGCGATGGGATACAGCCGCCCCTGTGCATCCCGTACTTTCAGGATGGGCGGGGTGCCGGAGGGATCCAGCTGCACCCGGTAGCCCTCCGGCATGTCCCCGGTGCCCACGTATACTTCGCTGTGGCGCAGGAAGGCGGTGTGTTCTTCGCCCCGCTGGCGCAGGGTCAGGCGCACGCCATCGTCCAGGGTCTCCATCCCGATGGCGCTGTCGTGCAGCAGCTCCATCAGCTGGTCGAACACCGTGGGAGCGGGGGGTTCCGGAGTGCCCCAGGCACTGCGGATGCCCTCCACCAGAGGGATGGGGGCAGGGGTAGTGGTGCGCACATTCCCGGCATACAGGCCGACTTCCAGCCTGCGGGCGTAGCCGATCACGGGGATGGGACACCGGTTCCCCCGGAACACCGTGTCGGTGTAGCCGCTTTCCGTCTGAAAGCGGGCGGTTCTTACAGGCAGGCTGCTCCATTCGTCGTCCAGGTCAAAGACAACCCAGGAGTCTCCGTCTCCGCAGATATAGGCCTGGCCACCTGCCAAACTGGCCAGACGCTGCCGGATGGTTACGAAAATTTCTCTCATGTTTCTCCTCTCTTTCCGGGCTGTCGGCAAGCCGCCGTGGGGGAGCGGCGGACTGCCCAGCCTCTGCATACAGGATACCGCAGGAGGCGAAATAAGTCAAATTGGCGGAAAACGCCAAATGTGGATAACCTGTGGAGAACTTTTTCCGGCCTTTCCATCTCCGGCGGAAAAGCCCTCCACGGGGTTTTCCGATCTATAAGAAGAGATCTGTCTCTGTTAAGAGACAGAGTCTCTTCTATATCTATATCGGCATCTGTTGCATCCACCGGCACGAGATGATGCAACAGATGCCAAAGCATGCCACAGGATGCCACAGGTACCGGTGGCATCTTGTGGCAGTGCAAAAAAGCGGACTGCCCTGCGTGACGCTGAAATCACGAAAGGCAGTCCGTCTGGTTGGTTCGGTATGGCAGCTTTTCCGGCAGGTGCCGTCAGTAATAGGCACGCACGGGGGCGGTCAGGTACGCTTCCCACAGGTAGGCGTTTTCGTCCTGGGTCAGGCCGAAGGTTTCCCGGATGGCCAGGCACATGCGCAGGAGCTTGGCTTGCAGGACGGGGGCAGAGAACAGCTCCTCGTTTCCCGGATTCGCGGCGCACTCGAAAATCCGTGCCCGGTCTTCTGCCGGGGTGGTCATGGCGTAGGCATCCACAAAGCAGCGGTTTTCTCCGGACAGAAGGCTGCTGTACTGGCTTACATCTCCGGTGGCATCCAGGGGATAGGCAAAGTCCTGGGGGTTGAAGTCGTTCCAGGTGTCGTAAGCATCGGTGTGGTTCATCACCTGGGTATCGATCAGGTGGCTGAATTCGTGGAACAGGGTGTAGCGCAGCTGCTCCGGGGTGGCCAGAGCCAGGGCGATGTAATAGGCATTCTCCTGCTGGAATTGCAGCCCCTGGGCATGGGCCAGGCTGCCGGACTGGGCTGTGCCCTGGATGCTGTCCACCAGGCACAGGGAGAAGCTTTCCCACCCGGCCTGGAGAGTTTCCAGGAACCCCTCCGGAAAGGCGGCCAGAACCTCTTCTACGGCTTCCAGCGCCCAGGCGGTGCCCTCCGCCTGGGTGGTGGCGGTGAGGCTGTAGTCCCAGGGCTGCTGCTGGGCTGCCTGCTGAAACAGGCGTATTTCCAGGCCGTATTGGACGCTGAGCCGGGCGGCTGTGGCCTGGCAGGAGGCAATCTGTGCCGCCTCCGGTTCCGGTGTGCAGGGGCTGAGCAGCCCCGTTTCCTCAGCCGGGAAGGCCGTGTAATTCCAGCGCAGAATGTACCATTGCCTGTCTTCCCGGCTGTGGGCAAGGACATACACCGTGCCGTCCCGGGTGACACAGCCCGGTTCCAGCGTGTCGATTCCCGGCAGCGTTACCCGGCTTTCCAGTGTGCCGGAGGAAAGGTCGTATATCCGTGCCACCGGGTCTTCTCCCGCCGGTGCTTCCCAGGTTATGGCGGCGGAGATCTCCGGGCAGAAGCCCACCAGCTGCTCCATAGGGCCGGTTTCCAGCTGAAAGACGGCATCCGGATCCCGGAACAGGAGAATTTTGGGGAAGGGGCTTTGGTCGGTTTGCAGGAGCAGCCCCTCCCGGCACCAGGCGGCTGTCCGGGGGGTGTAGTCGGGGTAGCGGGTGCTGCCGTCCCGGGTGCTTAGCAGCAGGGTGGTCGTGGCGGCATGGGTATCCAGGAGCTGCACAAGCAGCAGCTCCCGGGAAAGGCAGCGGATGCTTCCGCCGGAGAGGGACAGGTTGCACCGCAGCGGCCGGGTGATGCCGGTGCTTCGTTCCAGCACATACAGCCCATCCGGCTGAAGAAAATACAGAAGCTCTTCCTCCTCCCCCACGGCGGGGGTGCCGATGGTGGCTTCCGGAAGGGAAAAAGTCTCCGTCTCCTCCAGGGTCTGGGCGTAGATATGTACCCTGCGGCTCTGGGAGTCATACAGCCACAGCCCCTGGCTGCCACAGTACACTGGTGTGTAGTCCGGCAGAGTATCCCCGGGGAGGAGCCGGCTGCCGGTGAGCTGGGTCAGGCAGCTGCCGCTGCGCAGGAGCAGGGAATCTTCCAGAGCGTACAGCGTGGCGCGCTCGTCGCTTCCGGTGGGAAATACCTGAACAATGCCGCTGGTCTGGGTTTCCAGGGTGTGGCCGGGAACGTGCAGCGCCTGGGCGGCAGGCTGGGTAGGCAGCACATCCGCTGCCTGGGGGGCAGCGCATCCGGCCAGCAGAAGCAGGGAAAGGACAGCGGCAAGCAGTTTCATGGTTATTGCCTCCTGGATAGGGTATAGTCGTCACCCTGGCGATAGTAAGGGCAGCGCTGGGAGCGGGAGGTGAGAATGCGGTATACTTCATCCTCGTCCAGATCCATCATGCAGTAGTACTCTTCGTACTCCTCATCATAATCATAATACCAGCAGGTGTCGCATTGGGTCGAATCCATGGTTATTCCTCCAGAATCCGGAAAGAAAAGTTTCCGTTTTCATAGATCAGGAAGCTGTGGCTGCCGTCTTTGGGGATGGATACGCTGCCGGGGTTCAGGCAGCGGATGCCGTTAACGGTTTTGTCCAGCTTCACATGGGTGTGGCCGCTGAGGAAGATGCTGCCCTGGGGCAGAGGGGGAAGGGCTTCCGGGTTTTCGTGGTGGCCGTGGGTCAGGTAGAACAGATGCCCGTCCACATACATTTGGGAGAAGGGGGCAAGGCAGGGGAAGGGCAGCACCATCTGATCCACCTCCGCTTCGCAGTTGCCCCGCACGGCGAGGATGCTTTCTTTCAGGCCGGTGAGCATGGGAATCACTTCCTTCGGCGCATAGCCTTTGGGCAGGTCGTTTCTCGGGCCGTGATACAGAAGATCTCCCAGAAGGATCACCCTGTCCGGCTTCTCCCGTTCAATTTCCCGGCACAGCCGCCCGCACCAGTAGGCGCTGCCGTGAATATCAGAGGCAATGATCAGTTTCATATCGTTTCTCCTTGTTTTGAAAATAGCAGCATCGTGCAGATGCTGCTCAGACTGTCAGAACTTGGCTCCCCCTTGCCTCTCCCTCTGGGAGAGGCAAGGGGGTGGGCGTTTTTTAGATACCGGTCAGATAGGTTTCCACATCAAAGGGCTTCAGACGCTCATCCTTGCGCAGGTACAGAGGATGGTGGGGGTGTCCTTTTTTGGTGATGGCGCCGGCGCAGTACCACTGCGCGCCGTGCTGTCTGCCCAGTTCCAGCATGTCCCTGACGCAGTCCTTCAGGTAGCCCCGCTTTTCGATGATGGCACCCCAGGCCGCCCAGATGGCGGGGGCGGGGGAGAGGGAGAGTACGTATTGGAACGCTTCCATATTCTCCCTGTGGAGCAGCGGGTTGCAGGTCTTTTCCATGGTATTGGGATCTGTGGCACGCTGGGCGTAGACATTGAACATCAGAAAGCTGTCGTATCCGTTGCCGAGGGCAATGCGCTGCACGGATTTCAGGGTGTTGTCCAGCTGATCCGGCTGGGCGGTGGAGGGGTTGATGCCGATGCAGATCAGGGGCTTTTCTCCCCGTGTGCCCAGAATATACCGGTATTCCGAATAGAAGTTGGGGGCGTACAGCCAGGTATGGATGTCATAGTCCGGGCTGGGGGTATTGGCGCATTCCAGCGCCTGCCGGAATGTGACCAGTTCCAGCTCCGCGGTAGTTCCCTGTGGTATATGCATGGTCACATTTCCTCATGGGGGAACCACCAGCTCTTGCCGGGGTCGTGGAAGGCGCAGCTTTCCGGGTCAATGCCCTTCTGGCGGCACCAGCCGGCAAAGGCGGTATCCAGGAAGGGATAGATGCCGTCCATGGTGGATTGCAGGCTTACAACCTTGTCGTCCTCCATTTGCAGCTCCACCACAATGTTGCCGCCGGTGATCAGATACAGCTTCTGGGATACGATCTGGCTGTAGGGGTAAGCCCGGTTCTTCCTGCCCAGGCTGGAGGGGAGAAAGCTGTCCTCGTTATAGAAGATTCCGAAGCTCAGGTAATAGGTGGCCAGGGCGATGCCCAGAAGCAGCACCACCAGGCCGCCCCACAGCAGCACCTTGTCCTGTCCCATACCCAGCACCATGGCGGCGATGCCAATGGCGCTCAGAATCACGCCAAAGACGCCGTAGCGCTTGTTTACCCGCACAGCCAGGCCGGACAGATGCTCGGCCTTATTGCGGAACAATTTCTGAAATCCCTTGTCTACGATCCGGCACAGGGCAAATACCACCGCAGCTGTGCCAATCCAAATCAATGCATCCAATGCCCTTCCTCCTTACGCCCACAGAACCAGATCCACGGGAATGTCGAATTCCTCGGTTTCCAGCTGGTCTACCATCTGAAAATCGTAGCACAGCGCCACGGTGGGGTGATTGGGCTGCGCACAGAGGAACTTGTCGTAAAAGCCGCCGCCGTAGCCAATGCGGTGCCCCTGGGGGTCGAATACCAGGCCGGGCATCAGCACCAGCGCCGTTTCATCCTCCGCAACCGGCTCGTCGGCCACAGGCTCGGGGATACCGGCATAGCCCTTGCTCACCTGGGACATATCCTCCAGGTAGATGAACTTCATTTCTTCCCCGTAAACCTTGGGCACAGCTACCCGCTTGCCATCGGCAATGGCCTGCAGGAGCATGGGCACGGTGCGCACCTCCTGGTTGTAGGGCAGGTAGCCGTAAATGGTTTTGGCGGATTGATAGGCCGGGCACCGGCGGAATTTTTCTGCCAGCAGGCGGCTCTTTTCCTGAATTTCCTCCTCGGTCATGGCACGCTTCTTCTCCCGCACCATGGCACGCATTTCCTTCTTATTCACCATCGGGAATGACCTCCTCTGTTTGTTTTTTGGGTTTGCGGAACATCCGGAACCACAGGAATATGGCAATCTGACCGGGAATGCCCAGCAGAAACAGCTTCCATACATTCGTGTGTAAAAATACCTGCAGGGATACGTGAATGCTGGCCAGGCTCCCCCATACGATGATGGATACCAGCACCTCGTTCCAGTTGTACCGGTGCCAGGCAGAGCGCAGGCTCAGCAGCACAATGGCGTTGGCGGGGACGGCGTAAAAAAAGGCCACCCAACTGTAGGGAATGCCGAAGGAGGAGATCACCACAAAGAAAAACAGGGCCACAAACCACACAAGGGTTGTGGACAGCGCCTGAATCACCCGCTTGCTGGCCAGAGGCCTGTCCACAGGGGTGGGGATCTGCCCGCTGGCAGCAGGGGGCTGCACCAGGGCATCCAGGCTGACACCGAAGAGCTTGCTCAGCTGCATCATGGTAAGTACATCGGGTACGGATTCCCCCCGCTCCCATTTGGATACCGCTTTGTCAGAGTAATTCAGTTTTTCCGCAAGTCCCACCTGGGTCATCCCTGCCGCTTTCCGGCAGGCGGCAATGTTGCTACCGATCTGAGACTTGATTCTTTCGTCGTCCATATGCTTCCTCCATCTTATAACTA
>CAZCRO010000026.1:0-24927 GCA_964501115.1 uncultured Oscillospiraceae bacterium | reverse complement strand
CTCGAACTCGATGGTCAGGGGGAAGTAGTCGATGCCGGCCTTGGGGATGGGGTTGGCGGTGCAGGTAACCAGCACCACGGTGTCGCCGTAGCGGCAGATGCACTCGGCATTGGCCAGCTCTGCAACCTTACCGGTTTCCACGGTAAAGGGGCGGCCGCCGATTTCCATCTCGAACACCTTATGATTGGGGAACTGCTTGTGGGTAATCATGGGGTAACCTCCTAAAAATTTTTATTTATTGTCTCCGGGAGGTTTAGCACTTGAAACTGAATGCTGGTGCAGCAGTCACTTTCAAACGCTAAAGGGACTCCCGGGCGCACATGATTCTGAAAATGGGGCGACGGAATCCGTCGCCCCGGGAAATATTACTTACGGATACCCAGCTTGGCGATCAGAGCACGGTAACGGTTGATGTCCTTCTTTGCCAGATAGTCCAGCATCTTGCGGCGCTTACCAACCATCATCAGCAGGCCACGACGGGAGTGGTTGTCGTGCTTGTGCACACGCAGGTGATCGGTCAGCTCGTTGATACGGGCAGTCAGGATAGCAACCTGAACTTCGGGAGAACCGGTGTCGCCTTCGTGAGTAGCATTTTCCAGGATAACCTGAGTCTTCTTTTCCTTCTGGATCATTGTGTTTTTCCACCTTTTCTAAATATTTCCCATGGGCTAAGTATGGGGCTGGTGAAACACCCGTAGGTTTTCTCCCGCAACTGAGCCGAGGGCACAAAAATTACACTGGCCGCAACCAGCGCAGATATTGTATCACAAGCTTTCCCAAAAGTAAAGCATTTCTTTCGGATTTTTTCAAAGAATTTCCACCGGTTCCACCCGGCAATGCGACGGCTTTTTCCTCCGTTTCCCGGATATAATAGGCACAAATTTTCCGCAAAGGGAGGAACCCTCATGCATACAAAGGAATCGGAGATTGTGGCCGGTGTACACCGGATCCTCGACCAGGTTCGCCGGGTAATCATCGGCAAGGACGAGGCGCTTCTGTGGGTGCTTGCTGCCATTCTTGCCCGGGGGCACATACTTCTGGAAGATGTTCCGGGGGTTGGGAAAACTTCCATGGCGATGTGCTTTGCCCGGGTGCTGGAGCTGGAATACGGGCGGATTCAATTCACGCCGGATGTACTCCCCTCGGATATTGTGGGCTACAGCATCCCGGATGCCCAGGGAAATATGGTATACCGTCCCGGCGGAATCCAATGCAATCTGTTTCTGGCGGACGAACTGAATCGTGCCAATGCCCGCACGCAGTCCGCCCTGCTGGAAGCCATGGAAGAAGGGCAGGTAACCGTTGACGGGGTGCGCCACAGCCTTCCCCAACCTTTTTTCGTCATTGCCACCCAGAACCCAGCCGGTGCCCCGGGCACCCAGGCACTGCCGGACAGTCAGCTGGACAGATTCATCCTGCGCCTGCGCCTGGGCTATCCCGCTCCCCGGGACGAAGCAGCCATGCTGAAAAGCCGCCAGCAGAGCTGCCAGCCGGTCTGCCCCGTTCTCCCCAGACAACGGCTCTGCCAGATGCAGCAGCAGGTAGCGGATACGTTTTTAAGCGACAGCGTTATTGCCTATATGGTATCGCTGGTGGATGCCACCCGCAGCAGCGAGTGGCTCTTCCGGGGCGCAAGTCCCCGTGCCACCTTGTCCCTGGCTGCCATGGCGAAGGCCATCGCCCAGCTCCGGGGACGGGACTATGTGGTTCCCGGAGATGTGAAGGAGGTTTTTCTTCCCACGCTGTCCCACAGACTGCTTCTGTCCGGCCGGGCGGAAGGCCAGGGAAAAACAACACAGCAGGTACTCCAGGGGATTCTGGAAGCTGTACCAACTCCCAAACTGCGCTGATATGCGGATAGTGATTTATTTACTTTGCCTTGCTGCCTGCTTTGGCTGGTATATTGCCCTGGGGCAGTGGCTGGGCTGGGTGATGCTTTTGTGGCTTCTTTGCCTGCCGGTTTTTTCGCTGCTTTTGAGTCTTCCCGCAATATGTGTCTTCTGCGCAGAGCCGGAGGGTCCTCGGCGGGGGCATCCGGGACAAAAACTTACTTATCTGATCGTCGGCCGCTGCGCAAAGCCCATGCCGCCCTTTCATGGACAGCTCTGCCTGGAAGAGCTGTCCACGGGACAGAGCATTCCTTATGACGCGCAGCGGGGCTTTGTCCCTGCCCACTGCGGTGGATACCGACTGATGCTGAAAAGTGCCCGGGTCACGGACTATTTGGGGCTGGTGTCCTTCCCCATCCGAAAAACCCAGCCCATTAGCGTGCTGATTGCCCCGATCCCCGTGCCGGTGCAAAACCTCCCCCATTGGGTGGATGCACCCACCCGTTTTTTCCCCGCCCCGGGGCAACCGGCAGACAGCTACAACCTGCGTTCTTACCGCCCGGGAGACAGTCTGCGTGCCATCCACTGGAAACTCTCCCTGAAAACCGGCTCCCCCATACTCCGGGAGCCTCTGAAACGCCCAAAAGAAAAGGTATCTCTCACATTGAGCCTGTGTGGCAGCCCGGAGCAGGTGGACGAAATTCTGGGAAAACTTCTCTGGGTTGGCCAAACCCTCCTGGATGCCGGACTGACTCTGGAAATACTTGCGGGAACCGGTATGGGAACCCTGTCCTTCCTCGTGGAAACACCCGTGGAGCTTCTTTCGGCGCTGGATACACTGCTGTGCCAAAAACGAGCGATTGTCCCTTCCCATCCGGAGCCTCCCGCCGCCGGATGGCACTATGCCATAACAGGAGGCGAGCAGGATGAAGCATAAACTGGCAAATAACTGCCTGGCTGTATTGCTTGGCTGGTGTACTTCCCTGGGAGGGCTGTGCTGCCTGGCCAACGCGTTTCAAATTTCCGTATCCCGGAATGCTTTGGCGGTCTGCTGTCTGGCTCCCGCCATCGTCACCTGCGTTTTGCTGGCCACCCCCCGGGGCAGCAAAGCCCTGCTTGCGCTGCTTGCCCTGTGCCTTGGCTTTTTGTCCCACTGGCCGGATATGTGGCAGCAAAGCCGGGGGTTTATAAGCATACTCCTGGCAAAATCCGATCAAACCTCCTCCGTTCTGCTCCCCATGGCGCTCCTTGGCGGGCTGCTGGAGCTGCCCGTGTGCTTCTGCATCATGACAGGCAAGGGGCGTTTTCCCGCCGTCCTCCCGGCGCTGGTGACGCTGCTTCTTTCCGGAGCGGGCTGTGCACCGCCTCCGGCTTTCGCTGTGTGGGCACTGCTTTTCTGCATGACGCTGCTGATTCTCACCACCCCCTCCCGGAAAGCCGGTATCAGACAGGGAAACGCCCTGGTGCTGCGCACGCTGCTGCCCCTGGCTGCCATGACCCTGTCCCTGGCGCTGGCAAATCCCCGGGAGCACTACCGGGATCACGGAGCGCTTCTCCGGGAAAAGCTGACCTCCGCCACATTCCCAGCCCTGACCTCCCGCCTTCTGGCCGGCGCTTCCGCAAGCGCCGAGCTTTCCCTGCTCTCCGGTGCCGCCACCGTGGAACAAACCGTACTTCTGGTAACCGCGCCTCAAACCGGCACGCTGTACCTGCGGGGACAAAGCTACGATACCTACACCGGTCTCGGCTGGAGGGCAGAGCAGGGGCTTGAGGAATCTTTCAGCGGCCGGGGCCGCCAACTGGGAACCCTGCATATCCAAACCCGCACCCGGGAACCGATTCTGTATCTCCCCTACTATCCGGGCGATACGGGCACACTCTCCGGCGGCCGGGTGAAAAACGCCTGCGGATGGCTGCGCTACGACATTCCCATGTACGCAGACGGTGTCCCACCGGCGCAGCAGGAGCTTTCCCGGTATACTTCACTTCCGGATGACACCCTGAATTGGGCACGGGAGCTGGTCACGTCGGATACCACCCCGGAACAGATCCGTCACCTCACCTCCACCCATCTTCCCTACTCCCTGGATACACCCCGCATGCCCCAGCAGCTTCACGACTTCGCCCTCTGGTTTTGGGAGGAGGCACCTTCCGGATACTGTGTCCATTTTGCAACCCTCGCCACGGTGCTGCTGCGTGCCGCCGGGATTCCCGCCCGGTATGTAACCGGATATTTGACCCAGGGCGTGGCAGACACGCCCCGGGAGGTGACCAGCCGCCAGGCCCACGCATGGGCAGAATACTACGATTCCGACACAGACTGCTGGCGCATTCTGGAAGCTACCCCCGGGACATCCGATCCACCCCAGCCTGCCCGGGAGCTTCCCCCGGAGCATGGGGAAGCTCCCCTGTCTTTCCCGCCCGCTCTTCCCGGCGCAGCGGGAGTTGGGCTGTTTCTCTTTCTTGCGCTGCTTTTTCTGCGCCGGTGGGTGCTTCTGGCCGTCCGGCATCTTCGTCTGGGGCGCAGTTGTGCCAAAGCGCGCCTGCTTTTGTACTGGCAGCAAGCGCAGCGTCTTTCCCGCCGCCTGAAGAAATCGCCCCCCGGCTCCCTGGAGGCACTGGCCGAAAAGGCCCGCTACAGCAACCACAGTCTGGCTCCCGGAGAGGCAGAGCAGATGCTGTGCTACTGCCTGGAATGCCGTGAAACGCTGAAAAAGCGCCCATGGTGGCATCGTTTGGCGGATAAATACATTCTGGTGCTGTATTAGAACATTCCGGGAGGCATCCGAACATAAATTCTGCACAATTATACTTGCATTTTACACAAAAGCAGGTATAATAGGATTTGAACTATGCCCTGAATCAGCTTTTTATTTCGGCGCTTATTTAGAGCCTGCATAGACTTCCCCCGCGCAGCTTAAACGCTGCATATCAATATTAGAAGGGTGTGTACGTAATATTATGACTTCCGAAGAAAGAAAGTCCCTGGCACTAGAGGCCGTAAAGGTTCGGGAAGGAATCCTGACCGCTACCCACGGTGCGAAGTCCGGCCATCCCGGTGGCAGCCTGTCCGCCGCGGATATGTATACCTATCTGTATTTCAAAGAAATGCGCATCGACCCCAAGAATCCCAAGTGGGAGGATCGGGATCGTTTTGTCCTGTCCAAGGGACATACCTGCCCGGGCCTGTACAGCGCTCTGGCAAACCGGGGCTTCTTCCCTGTGGAGGATCTGCCCACTCTGCGGCATATTGATTCCTACCTGCAGGGTCATCCCAACATGAACACCGTTCCCGGTGTGGATATGTCCACCGGCTCCCTGGGTCAGGGTCTGTCCGCCGCCGCCGGCATCGCCAAAGGTGCCAAGCTGCTGGAAAAGGATGTAAATGTGTATTCCCTGCTGGGCGACGGCGAGCTGGCCGAAGGCCAGATTTGGGAGGCCACCATGTTCGCCGCCCACTACCATCTGGACAACCTGTGCATCCTCGTAGACCTGAACGGCCTGCAGATTGACGGGCGCACTGCCGATGTTATGAACACCGCCCCTGTGGACAAGAAGTTTGAAGCCTTCGGCTGCGATGTCGTCACCATCGACGGCCACAGCTTCGAGGATATGGAATCCGCAATGGCACGCTTCCACGCCAACCATGGCACCGGCAAGCCCACTGCCATTTTGATGAAGACCACCAAGGTGCCAAGCTGCTGGAAAAGGATGTAAATGTGTATTCCCTGCTGGGCGACGGCGAGCTGGCCGAAGGCCAGATTTGGGAGGCCACCATGTTCGCCGCCCACTACCATCTGGACAACCTGTGCATCCTCGTAGACCTGAACGGCCTGCAGATTGACGGGCGCACTGCCGATGTTATGAACACCGCCCCTGTGGACAAGAAGTTTGAAGCCTTCGGCTGCGATGTCGTCACCATCGACGGCCACAGCTTCGAGGATATGGAATCCGCAATGGCACGCTTCCACGCCAACCATGGCACCGGCAAGCCCACTGCCATTTTGATGAAGACCACCAAGGGCAAGGGTGTTTCCTACATGGAAGACCAGGCCGGCTGGCACGGCAAGGCACCCAATGATGACGAGTATGCCCAGGGCATGGCCGAGCTGGCCGCTGCCCGCGCAGCGATCAAGGAGGCTTAAATCATGGCAGATGTAAAGAAAATTGCAACCCGGGACAGCTACGGCAATGCCCTGAAGGAACTGGGCGACGAATACAAGGATCTGGTCGTTCTGGATGCTGACCTGGCAGGTGCTACCAAGACCGGCACCTTCAAGAAGGCACACCCCGACCGTTTCTTCGACTGCGGCATCCAGGAAGCCAATATGGTCAACGTTGCCGCCGGTTTGAGCACCATGGGCTTTGTCCCCTTCGCCGCCACCTTCGCCATGTTTGCTGCCGGCCGTGCCTATGAGCAGATCCGCAACACCATCGGCTACCCCCACCTGAATGTAAAAATCGGCGCTACCCACGGCGGTATTTCCGTAGGTGAGGACGGTGCCTCCCACCAGTGCTGTGAAGACTTCGCTCTGATGCGTACCATCCCCGGCATGACCGTTATGTGCCCGGCTGACGATGTGGAAGCCAGAGCCATGGTCAAGGCTGCCTACCATATGGACGGCCCCTGCTACATCCGCTTTGGCCGTGCCGCAACCCCCGTATTCCACGAGGAAGAGGGCTACCACTTTGAAATCGGCAAAGGCGAAGTTCTGCGTGACGGCGCGGATGTTGCCATCATCGCCACCGGCATCATGGTTCCCGAAGCCATTGAGGCCGGAAAGGCACTGGCCGAGGAAGGCATTGACGCTATGGTGATCAACATGGCCACCATCAAGCCCCTGGACGAGGAGCTGGTTCTCTCCGCTGCCAAAAAGTGCGGCAAGATCGTCACCGTGGAAGAGCACAACATCATCGGCGGCCTGGGTGAAGCCGTCTGCTCCTGCCTGAGCGAACACTACCCCGTTCCCGTCAAGCGGATCGGCGTCAATGATGAGTTCGGCCACTCCGGTCCCGCCGCCGCTCTGCTGAAAGCATTCGGCCTGTGTGCTGAGAACATCGTTGCCCAGACCAAGCAGCTGCTTGGCAAGTAATCCCCCTGCCTGCATATTCTCCCCCGGAGACACCGTTTCTCCGGGGGAATTTTTTTGGAATTTACAAAAATGCAGAAAATACCTGTACTCTTCGGGAAAAATATGCTATAATCTGCACTGTATATATCTTGCATTTGTCTGCGTGGAATCTTCCGCGTGAACATACAGAAAGTTGAGGTTTCTTTATGGCGAAAGTTGCGCTGATTACCGGCATTACCGGTCAGGACGGATCCTATTTGGCAGAATTTCTGCTGGAGAAAGGCTATCAGGTACACGGCATCACCCGCCGGGCATCCATTTCCAATACCGCCCGTATCGACCATCTGATGGGAAAAATCAAGCTGCATGACGGCGATTTGTCCGATTCTTCCAGCCTGATCCGTATCATCGGTCTGGTTCAGCCGGATGAAATTTACAATCTGGCTGCCCAGAGCCACGTACAGGTCTCCTTCGATGTGCCGGAATACTCCGGAGATGTGGACGCTTTGGGCGTTCTTCGCATTCTGGAAGCCTGCCGCATTCTTGGCCTGACCAAGAAAACACGGATTTACCAGGCTTCTACCTCTGAGCTGTTCGGCAAGGTGGAAGAGGTGCCCCAGCGGGAGACTACCCCCTTCCATCCCTATTCTCCCTACGCCATTGCCAAGCAGTACGGCTTCTGGATGGTGAAGGAATACCGGGAAGCTTACGGCATGTTTGCCGTAAACGGCATTCTGTTCAACCATGAGTCCGAGCGCCGGGGTGAAAACTTTGTAACCCGGAAAATCACCCTGGCTGCCGGCCGGATTGCCGAAGGCATTCAGGATCATCTGGAACTGGGCAACATGGACTCCCTGCGGGACTGGGGCTACGCCAAGGACTACGTAGAATGCATGTGGCTGATTCTGCAGCAGGAACAGCCGGATGATTTTGTCATCGCCACCGGCGAACAGCACACCGTCCGGGACTTCACCGAGAAGGCCTTTGCCGCCAACGGCATGACCATCCGCTGGGAGGGCACCGGAATCGACGAAAAGGGCTATGATGCCGCCACCGGCAAGCTGCTGGTCAGCGTGAACCCCCAGTGGTTCCGTCCCACAGACGTAGATAACCTGTGGGGTGATCCCACCAAGGCCAAAACCGTTCTGGGCTGGAACCCCCAGAAAACCAGCTATCCGGAGCTGGTGCGCATTATGGCAGAACACGATCGTGCCCTGGCCAAGCGGGAAAAGGCAATGCTGGAGGCAGCAAAATGATGGAGAAAAACGCAAAAATCTATGTTGCCGGTCACCGGGGCATGGTTGGCTCCGCCATTGTGCGGGAGCTGAACCGCCAGGGCTATACCAATATTCTCACCCGCACCCACAAGGAGCTGGATCTGACCCGGCAGGATCAGGTGGAGGCTTTCTTCCGGGAAGAAACGCCGGAATACGTATTTCTGGCCGCGGCCAAAGTCGGCGGCATTCTTGCCAACCAGAACGCCCTGGCCGACTTTATGTATGACAATATGATCCTGGAAATGAACGTGATCCACGCCGCCTGGCAAAACGGCTGCAAGAAGCTGGAATTTCTCGGCTCCTCCTGCATCTATCCCCGCATGGCTCCTCAGCCTATGAAAGAGAGCTGCCTGCTGACCAGCGAGCTGGAAAAAACCAACGAAGCCTATGCCCTGGCCAAAATTTCCGGTCTGAAATACTGCGAGTTTCTGAACCGGCAGTACGGCACGGACTATATTTCTTTGATGCCCACCAATCTTTACGGCCCCAACGACAACTACCACCCCACCCACAGTCACGTGTTGCCTGCTCTGATCCGCCGCTTCCATGAAGCCAAGGTGGAAGGCAAGAGCGAGGTGACCTGCTGGGGTGACGGAAGCCCCCTGCGGGAATTTCTGTATGTAGACGACCTTGCCAACCTGTGTGTGTTCCTGATGAACAATTATTCCGGAAACGAAACCGTGAACGCCGGTACCGGCAAAGAGCTGTCCATCAAAGAGCTGACCGAGCTGGTGGCCAAAGTCGTGGGCTACCAGGGACAGATCAAGTGGGATACCTCCAAGCCCAACGGCACCCCAAGAAAACTTCTGGATGTTTCCAAAGCCACGGCTCTGGGCTGGACCTACAAGACAGAACTGGAAGAGGGCATCCGCCTGTCCTACCAGGATTTCCTGAACAATCCCATGCGGGCAGAACGCTGACGCGTAAAAAAGCACACTTTCTATACAAACCGGAAAGGAACAGATATTCATGAATTTGGTATTGCTCTCCGGCGGGTCCGGCAAACGGCTCTGGCCCCTCAGCAACGACATCCGCTCCAAGCAGTTTATTAAAATATTCCGGGATGACCAGGGAACCTATGAATCCATGGTGCAGCGGGTCTACCGTCAGATCAAAAAAGCTGACCCGGATGCCAAGGTAACCATTGCCACCTCCCGCACCCAGGTTTCCCTGATCCACAACCAGCTGGGAAACAATGTGGGCATTTCCGTAGAGCCCTGCCGCCGGGATACCTTTCCCGCCATTGCTCTGGCCACTGCCTACCTGACGGATGTTATGGGCGTGGATCCGGAAGAAACCGTGGTGGTATGCCCGGTAGACCCCTATGTGGACGACGATTATTTCCAGGCACTCAAGAGCCTGTCCGCCCAGGCGGATAAAGGCGAGGCCAACCTGGTGCTCATGGGCATAGAGCCTACCTATCCCAGTGAAAAATACGGCTATATCATCCCCTGTTCCGATGCCGATACCGCCATGGTTTCCACCTTCAAGGAAAAGCCCACCGCGGATGTGGCCGCGGAGTATATCCGCCAGGGCGCACTGTGGAACGGCGGCGTATTTGCCTACAAGCTGAAATACGTGCTGAACCGGGCCCATGAGCTTCTGGATTTTACCGACTATCAGGATCTTTACAGCAAGTATGAGACTCTGACCAAAATTTCCTTTGACTACGCCGTGGTGGAAAAGGAGCCGAAAATTCAGGTCATGCGCTTTGCAGGGCGCTGGATGGATCTTGGCACCTGGAACACTCTGACAGAAGCCATGGAAGAGTGCATTGTCGGAAAAGGTACCATGAATGACGTATGCTCCGGCGTACACATCATCAACGAAACCGATGTTCCGGTACTGGCCATGGGGCTTCACGATGTGGTAATCTCCGCCTCGGCCAACGGCATCTTGGTCTCTGACAAAGAGCAGAGCAGCTATATCAAGCCCTTTGTGGATGCCATGGATCAGCAGGTGATGTTTGCGGAAAAAAGCTGGGGCTCCTTCCGGGTTCTGGATGTGGAGCCGGAGAGCATGACCATCAAAGTCACCCTCAATGCCGGGCACAGCATGAACTACCACAGCCACCGCCACAGAGACGAAGTATGGGTGGTCATTTCCGGCCAGGGCAAGACCATTGTGGACGGCATGGAGAACCGGGTTGCTCCGGGAGATGTGATTACCATGTCTGCCGGCTGCCGCCACACAGTCCTGGCACTGACAGAACTGAAACTGATGGAAGTACAGCTGGGCAAAGACATCAGCGTAGAGGATAAGGAAAAATACACACTGGAACGGGATGCTTATGAATCATAAGCCCTTTCTGCTGCGCCCCGTTGGCAAGGACTACCTGTGGGGCGGCAGCCGTCTGAAAACCGACTTTGCTAAAGAGCTGGATCTTTCCCCTTTGGCAGAAACCTGGGAATGCTCCACCCATCCGGATGGTGTTTCCATCGTGGCCAGCGGTCCCTTCGCCGGGCAGCCCCTGACAAAAATTCTGGATGCCCATCCGGAATTTCTGGGCACTCACCCCAGGAGGGATACAGGACAGCCCACGCTGCCTATCCTGGTAAAGCTGATCGATGCCAAACGGGATCTTTCCATACAAGTACACCCCACCGATGCCTATGCCGCCCGCTATGAAGCCGGGCAGCAGGGCAAAAGTGAAATGTGGTACGTGCTGGATGCCGCCAGAGATGCCAGCCTGATTTACGGTCTGAACCGGGATACCGACAGCCAGGCCCTGCGTGCCGCCGCAGAAAACGGCACCCTGCCCAAATATTTGCAGCGGGTGCCGGTACAGCCGGACGATGTATTTTTTGTAGAGGCCGGCACCATCCACGCCATCGGCGCCGGCGCCCTGATTGCGGAGATCCAACAGAGCAGCAACCTGACCTATCGCCTGTACGACTATGATCGGGTGGATGCTCTGGGGAACAAACGGCCACTGCATCTGGACAAAGCACTGGCCGTAGCCGACCTGCACTGCGCCCCGGAACCCCGGCAGCCTATGCGGGTGCTGAAATACCGCTCCGGCATAGCTATGGAGCTGCTCTGCCGCTGCCGGTATTTTGAAGTGTACCGGATGCTGGTCAATACCGAACGCCGCCAGCGGGTATGCTACCAGGCAGACAGCAGCTCTTTCCGGGTGCTGCTGTGCATCCGTGGATGCGGCACCGTGCGTTTTTGCGGAGAAAGCCTGGATCTATGCCGGGGAGATTGCCTGTTCGTCCCGGCAGACTCTGAAGAAATGACCATTCACGGGCAAATTTCCTTCCTGGATATACGGGGGTAAAACATATGGACTACCAAAAAGAATACCAGCGCTGGAAAAGCTGGAAAGGCATGGAACCGGATCTTCTGCAGGAGCTGGAAGCCATGGACGATGCCAAGATAGAGGATGCCTTCTACCGGAATCTCGCCTTCGGCACCGGTGGACTGCGGGGCGTGATCGGTGCGGGCACCAACCGGGTGAACGTATTCACCGTGGCCAAAGCCACCCAGGGTCTGGCCAACTATCTGAAAGCCAATTTTGAAGCCCCCTCCGTGGCCATTGGCTATGACAGCCGGATCAAGAGCGACCGATTTGCCCAGGTGGCTGCCAGCGTCTTCGCCGTCAATGGGGTGCAGGTGCATCTGTGGGAGCAGCTGATGCCGGTTCCCACCGTCTCCTTCGCCACCCGGGCACTGAAAACCAGCGCAGGCGTTATGATCACCGCCTCCCACAACCCCAGCAAATACAATGGCTACAAGGTCTATGGGGCAGACGGCTGCCAGATCACCACCCAGGCCGCTGCCGCTGTACTGGCCGAGATCGAAAAACTGGATCTTTTCCAGGATGTTATTCAGGGAGATTTCCAGACACTTTTGGAAAGCGGTGCCATCCGCTACATTCCTCAGGAGATTTACACAGCCTTTGTGGAAAACGTAAAAGCCCAGTCTGTGCTCTACGGAGAGGAAGCCAAAAAGGATGTTGCTATCGTCTACAGCCCCCTGAACGGTGCCGGGTACAAGCCCGTAATGCGCACCCTTACCGAAATGGGCTACAGCAACATCACCGTTGTGCAGGAGCAGGCGGAGCCGGATGGGCATTTCCCCACCTGCCCCTACCCCAATCCGGAAATCCGGGAGGCCATGGCACTGGGACTGGAATATGCCCGGCGGACAGGTGCCGACCTGCTGCTGGCCACCGATCCGGACTGTGACCGGGTAGGCATTGCCGTCCGGAATGCCCAGGGAGAATATGTGCTGCTCTCCGGCAATGAGACCGGCCTGTTGCTGCTGGATTATATTTGTAGCCAGAAGCGCAAGCACGGAAAAATGCCTCAAAATCCGGTTATGATAAAAACCATCGTCACAATGGATCTTGCCCAGCGCATTGCGGAATCCTACGGTCTGGAAACCCGGAATGTACTGACCGGATTCAAATTCATTGGCGAGCAAATCGGCCTTTTGGAACAAGCCGGTCAGCAGGAGCGGTATGTCTTCGGCTTCGAAGAAAGCTACGGCTACCTGACAGGCAGCTATGTCCGGGATAAGGACGGCGTGGACGGCGCTTACATGATCTGCGAAATGTTCAGCTACTATGCCCAGCGGGGCATCCGCCTTACGGATAAGCTGGCACAGCTCTATGAAAAATTTGGATACTGCCGCAATACCCTGCACAGCTTTGAATTTGAAGGCAGCGCCGGATTTGCCAGGATGCAAAGCATTATGGCCGCTTTCCGGGGAGAAATTTCCACATTCGGTGGTAAGTCTGTGGAAAAGCTTCTGGACTACAGCCAGGGGCTGGACGGACTTCCCAAGTCCGACGTGCTGAAATTCCTGCTTGCGGATGGTTGCTCCCTTGTGGTACGCCCCTCCGGCACCGAGCCGAAGCTGAAGCTGTACCTGTCCGTTACTGCCGGGAACGAGGCTCTGGCCATCCAAACGGAACAGGCCATTCTGGCGGATGCGAAAGCCTTTTTCGGCTAAGGAGCTGCCATGGGAAGAGCTTCCGTTAAACAGAACAAAACCCGCTACCAGCTGGCCAGAGAAGACCTGGGACTTTCCCGGGAGAAAGCCTCGGATCTTCTGGAAACCATCAGCCCGGAGCGGATTGAAAAAATAGAAAGCCAGCGCTGTCTTCCCTATCCGGAAGAAGTGCTGACCATGGCACAAAAATACCGCCGTCCGGTACTTTGCAATTATTATTGTTCCCACCAGTGTCCCATTGGCAAGGAATACGTACCGGAGGTACAGATCAAGGAACTGAGCGCCATTGTGCTGGAAATGCTGGCCTCTCTGAATTCCGTAGACAAGAAAAAGGATCGGCTGATTGAGATTACCGCCGATGGAAAAATCGACGGGGAGGAAATTGAGGATTTCATCGCCATTCAGCAGGAGCTGGAGCGCATTTCCGTCACTGTGGAAACTTTGCAGCTTTGGGTAGAAAAAATGCTCCTCAGCGGCCAGATCGACAAAGCCGCCTATGAAGCCAAGACAAAACTGTAATTTTCCACGCAAACCACCCAAAAAGCCTCACTGCAAAAGAATTGTTGGAAAAGCCCAAGCTGCCGCAACTTTCCCGTTGCGGCAGCTGTTTTTCTTCGCAGTATTATCTTTCGTCCAGTTCCCGCAAGAGCATGGGGGTCATCAGTGGCTTGCCAGTGAGTTTGGAAAAGCGCTGGCACTTTACCAGGAATGCATAGTATACATTCTTTCCACAGTTCAGCAGCGTCTCCGCATTGCCCATACCTTTGGACAAGATGACATCCGCATTGCTTAGCGCCTGGGTGGCTTCCTGACTCAGCAGCTCCAGAACAGTACCCGCTACCTGGTTGCCATTGTCGATCAGGGGGAAATCCAGACCTACCGCCTGGGCATCCTCCCGGGTGGCATCGTTGGCAGCAATGCCGCCACGGACACAGAAGGTGATGGTCAGATTGGGATATGCTTCCCGCAGCTGTTCTGCAAAAACACGGTCAAAGCCGATCTCTCCTGCGTTATCCGTCAGGTAGACCAGATTTTTTCCCGTTGCCAGATCCCGGCAGAGCTTCCCGTAAACCTCGGCATCCACCTGAATCTCCTGTGCCTTATCCAGCATGGAGGACAGTTCCCCGAAGCTGATTTTGTCCTGCAAAGCAGCAAAATCCAGGTAATTTCCCAAAATTGCGAACTGCAGCCCGGCATATACAGGATCCTCAGCTGCCCGGCAACGGCGGCGTACTTCCTCCATCTGGCTCATGGCAAAGGCATTGGACATCCGCTTTTCTTCCGCATAGCGATCCAGATCCAGGCCGTACATCTCATGCAGCAGCTCGTTGGTGGCAGGGCCAGCACAGGGAGACGGTGCCTTCGGCGGCTGGTTCAGCACGATCTGCATCCAGCGATACATAAATTCTGTGGCTTTCTCATCGCTGCCCAGGGAACGTGCCAGTTTCATGTTCCGGTTGAACTGGCATTCCAGGCAGTAGGTATCCATAGGAATGCTCATAGCTTTCCCTCCTTCTCCAGTTCCAGCAACTCCGCAGGGGCGGAAATACGGTATGTATACGCCTCCGGCTCTCCAAAGCCATAGCTTGCCCACACAAACGGGAGCCCGGCTGCCTCGCTGGCCTCCCAGTCTCCCTGGGTATCGCCAATGTAGCAGGCAGAGGTGATGCCATAGGTCTTCATCAGGGTTTGGATAGTCTCGCCCTTTGGTGTCAGCGTATCCCCGTAGCACAGGTGACCTGCAAAGCAGTCCTGCAGCCCCAGTTTTTCCAGGCACAGCGCCGGATAGCCCTTCTGGCTGTTGCTCACAATAAAGAGCCGATGGGTTCTGGCCAGAGCGCGCACAGTCTGTTCAATGCCGGGATAGCCTATGTGGCAGGGATCTGCTTCCAGCGTTCCCTTTTCCCGATGCATACACCGCTCCATAAGGGGGTAGCGGATCTGCTCCGGAAGTCCCGGGAACATACCATCGGCAAAATCATGCAGGGATTTGCCGAACAATGCTTTCAGTTTTTCCGGATCTGTGGCATACCGGCTGTATCCTTCCTGCTCCAGCTGGGCATTGTACCCCTTGGCTACCAGCTCCCGGGAATCCCAAATGGTACCGTCAATATCAAAGATCAGGCTTTCCACACACATCCTCCTTCAGATGGCGGCGAATGCGGCTGATGATCATATCCAGTGCCACCACGTTCTTGCCGCCCTCGGGAACCACCATATGCGCAAACTTTTTGCTCGGCTCCACATAGCGCTCGTGCATCGGCTTCACCGTATCCTGGTACTGAGTCAGTACACTCTCCAGGGAACGGCCACGCTTATTCACATCCCGGGTAATCCGGCGGCACAGACGAACATCCGCATCGGAATCCACAAAAATCCGAATATCCATCAGATCCCGCAACTCCTGATTTTCAAAAATCAGAATACCCTCTACGATGATTACCCGGCGGGGCTCCAGATGGATGGTTTCCTCACTGCGGTTATGGACAGTAAAATCATACACGGGGCACTCAATGGCATAGCCATGGCGCAACTGACCCAGGTGATACACCATAAGGCTTGTATCAAAGGCATCCGGCTCATCATAGTTCAACAGACTGCGCTCTTCATAGCTCAAATCGTCATGGCGCTTATAGTAATTGTCGTGGCTGAGCACGGTGACTTCATCCTCAAAATCCGCAATCAGGTTCTTCATCAGAGTTGTCTTGCCGCTGGCAGTACCGCCGGCGACGCCGATTACCAGAATGTCATTGTCCATGTTGGGTTTCCTCCATTTTCTTCGGCTGCCCCAAAAGCTGCCAGGACAAACGCATGATCCTGGGATCGGGACTGCTGTTTTCTATAATGATCTGACCGGTGCCGGTACGCAGCAGCCCGGCCTGTTCCAGCCTGCGCCGGGTCTCCCGGGCTGTACCGTCGCCACCGTCCAGAATATCTACACCGCCGCCCAATACACGGCCAATGGTATGGGAAGCAAAGGGATAGTGGGTGCAGCCAAGCACCAGTGCGTCCAGCTGCCTGTAGGGTGCAAAAAGCGCCTGGAGCATCTGCACATCCTGCTGGGTATCCACCAGGCCATGCTCCACGATTTCCACCAGCTTGGGGGCGGGAATCTTATAGATGGTGCATTCTTTTTCATAGCGGTGAAGCAACGCCGCGAATTTCTCCTCCCGCAGGGTCATGGGCGTAGCCATCACGCCGATTTTTCCACCGGGATGCCGATCCGCCGCCAGCTTCAACGCAGGCTCAATTCCCACAATGATCAAATCCGGGAACCGGTTGCGCAAGCCCTCAATGGCAGCAGCGGTAGCGGTATTGCAGGCCACCACCAGCGCCTTCAGTCCCCGGGACATCAGCTTCTCCGCCACAGCGAACGCAAGGCTCTCCACCTCCTGCCGGGTTCGGGTGCCGTAGGGCGCATTGGCGGAATCCCCATAATACAGGAATTTTTCATTGGGCATCACCCGCCGCAGGTGCCGCAATACGCTGATACCACCCACCCCGGAATCGAACACACCAATATAATCTTCCTTCGTATTCACACGGAGCCAACCCCTTTCCCCACGTTTCTGCTTTTCTGTCTATAATACCAAAAAACGACACAAAATGCAATGAAAATACAAAAAATCTACGCTCCAAAAACAGATATATGCCATATCTGCGCCTGGAAAAAGTTTTTCCGGTAAAAGGCTTGACATTTCTCCCAAAATGAGATATAATTTAAACGTTCCTGTTACGGAGGCATAGCTCAGCTGGTTAGAGCGCATGCTTCACACGCATGAGGTCACAGGTTCGAGTCCTGTTGTCTCCACCATAAAAAGTTCCGAAAGCTTTGGCTTTTGGAACTTTTTTCTTTTGTTTTATCTCCTGAAAATCGGAGCTTTTAGGGTGGTTTTTGGGAGGTTACCAATACGCTGCTAACAGCTTTGACTTTTGATCTTTCTGTTTACAAGATCAAATCGCAGTTGTCCGCAATGGAAAAGGCCGCGAAATACTGCTGCTCCATAGGAATCCATTTTTCAAAAAACGCCTGGTGCAAGTGCTTCGGCCGTTGCAGGATACGCTGCATGCGCACCTGGGGCTCCACCATCAGGAAAATCTTCAGATCGTATATCTCGCCAAAGTAAGGATGCATGCTGTAGCTGCCCTCCACAATGGTCAGCTTCCGGGGCTCCACTCTGATTTTCTCCCCCAGTGCTCCAATGGCGCAGCAGTAAGGCCGGTAAGAGAACGCCACCCCCCGGTGCAGGGGCTGCAAAACCTCCTCTCGGAAGCGTTCGTAGTCCACATTCCCCCCGGGCTGTGCCAAGCGCTCCGGAGTACGCTGCTCCGGACGCAGAAAAAAATCGTCCATGTGGATCAGGTTGCACTCATATTTTTCTGCCAATGCAGCCGCCAGCGTGGTCTTGCCAGACGCACAGCTGCCATCAATTGCTACAATGGCCGGGCTTCCCTTTTCTGTCAGCCCATCCAGACGCTTTTCCAGTTCCTCTGTATACATGGTAGTTGCTCCTTTGCGTATTTGCTATATGGTAACGTGTTTGCGCAAAAAACGCAAGGGGTATTTCACTGCCTTGTCGAAAATATCTGTAAAGCCGTTCCAGCCTGCCTGTGCACGGATTTGACCAGAGCTGCACCTGAACTTTTCTGTAGAAAAAATATCCGCTCTATGATATGATAAGAAAAAAGCACCGAGAAGGAGACCACTATGCTGCCAGAAGCATTTCTAACCAGAATGAAGCACCAGCTGGGCGAAGATTACCCGGCATTTATGCAGAGCTTTCAGCGTCCACGTGCAGTGGCACTGAGAATGAACCCCTTAAAAGGCACTGCGCCCCAGCTTCCCTTTGTTGGAAACAGCGTCCCCTGGGAGCCTCAGGGATATTATTATGACCCGGACAGCCGCCCGGGGCTCCACCCCTATCACGAAGCCGGAGTTTACTACCTGCAGGAAGCCAGCGCTATGGCACCGGTCGCCCTGCTGGACCCCCAGCCCGGTGAAAAAATCCTGGATCTCTGCTCCGCACCCGGAGGCAAGAGTACCCAGATTGCCGGAAGACTGATGGGACAGGGACTGCTGATTTGTAATGAATACAGCGCCGCCAGAGCCAAAATTCTATCCAGAAATATCGAGCGACTGGGCGTTGCCAATGCCATCGTCACCAACGAAACCACCCAGACCCTTGCCAAGCGTCTGCCCGGATTCTTTGACCGGGTTCTGGTGGATGCCCCCTGCTCCGGAGAAGGTATGTTCCGTAAGGAGGAGGCTGCCGTTACCGACTGGAGCCAGGAAACCGTAGAAATGTGTACCCGGCGGCAGGCCGAGATTCTGGACTGCGCCGCGGCCATGCTGCGCCCCGGCGGGCGACTGGTCTACTCCACCTGCACCTTTGCCCCGGAGGAGGATGAGCAGGCTGTGGAAGCCTTCCTGCTCCGCCACCCGGAATTTGCTCCGGAAGAAGTCAGTGCCCCCTGGTTCGTTTCCTCCGGCAAGGGAATGTACCGGATGTGGCCCCACAAGCTGCTGGGGGAGGGACATTTTGCCGCTACGTTGCGTAAGCTGGAAGGAGAGGAGACGGAGGTCACCTGTCAATCGGGAGAAAAGCTTCCCGCCACCTGGCAAAACTTCGCCAAGGATACGTGCATTCAGCTTCCCCGGGGCAGTGCCACCACCTTCGGCAACCGCCTGTTCTGGATGCCGGAGGGCACACCTTCCCTGAAGGGGCTGCGGGTGCTGCGCCCCGGACTGGAACTTGGGGAGCAGAAAAAAGACCGGCTGGAGCCTGCCCACGCCCTGGCGCTGTGGCTGAAAGACTGCGCGAATACCGTAAGCTACCCCGCCGACAGCCAGCAGATGAAGCAATATATGCACGGAGATGTACTTCCCACCGATAAAAAAGGCTGGTGTCTCGTAATGACGGACAACTATAGCATCGGCTGGGGAAAAGGGGACGGAAAACAGCTGAAAAATCACTATCCCAAGGGTTTACGCCGGTAACCCCTTTACAAAATACGCATTTTGTGGTAGAATACACTGGAAATCTCATGTTCTAATCTCAATTCAACGCAAGGAGAGGATCGTTCCTTGGCCAGATATGAAATTAACGGCGGCAACCCCCTCGTTGGGTCCGTCACTATCAGCGGCGCGAAAAATGCGGCTGTAGCAATATTGCCTGCGGCGCTGCTGGTCAGCGGAGTATGCCGCGTTGAAAACGTACCTGATATATCCGATGTACGGATCCTCCTGGATATTTTGGAGGGTATGGGTGTGCGGATCTCTTATCCGGAACCCAATGTTGTGGAGCTGGACAGCTCCGATGTTCAGTGTACCACACCGGATCCGGAACTGGTCACCAAGATGCGCGCAAGCTATTATCTCATGGGTGCTCTGCTTGGACGCTTCGGCAAAGCCCACGTAGCACTGCCCGGCGGCTGCAACTTTGCCTCCCGCCCCATCGACCAGCACATCAAGGGTTTCTGGGCTCTTGGCGCGGACGTGGAGGAGACTGAAGAATACATCGCCCTGAAGCCTTCGGAAGAAGGACTGCACGGTGCCCGGATCAATCTGGATATGGCCAGCGTGGGCGCAACCGTGAACATCATGGTAGCGGCTACCCTGCTTCCCGGCCAAACCATCATCGAAAACGCCGCCAAGGAACCCCACATTGTGGACCTGGCAAACTTCCTGAACACCATGGGTGCCCGTATCACCGGCGCCGGTACAGATACCGTAAAGATCCGGGGTGTAAATTCCCTGCGGGGTGGCAGCTATGCCATCATCCCCGACCAGATTGAGGCCGGTACCTATATGGCAGCCGTCACTGCCACCGGTGGCAATGTGCTGGTGCAAAATGTGATTCCCAAGCATATGGAGTGCATCACCAGCAAGCTCCAGGAGATGGGTGCCAAAGTGATCGTGTTCGACGATGCCATCCGGGTCATGCGTTCCGGCCCACTGCGGCAGACCACGGTAAAAACCAGCCCCTACCCAGGCTTCCCCACGGATATGCAGGCTCAGGTTTGCGTGTGTATGTCCCTGGCACGGGGAAACAGCCGTCTGACGGAAAGCGTATATGAAACCCGTTTCTTTGGCTATTGCGAGGAGCTGCAGAGTATGGGGGCCAACATCCGTATCGTGGGAAAAACCGCCCACGTCTCCGGTGTAGAGCAGCTGTACGGTGCCACCGTCTATGCCCACGACCTGCGGGCAGGTGCCGCCCTGGTCATCGCCGGTCTGAGTGCCCAAGGTACCACGCAGGTGGAAAATATCCACTATGTGGAGCGGGGCTACGAAAATCTCATCGAAAAACTCACCGCCCTGGGCGCAGACATCCGCCGGGTCGAAGATTAAAAGTATTCTGCCTGCAGAGCCGCGCAGCTTGTTGCTATGCCGTTCTGCAGGTTTTTGATACCATAAAAAATTGGGCAGCCTCCTTTTCCAGGAGACTGCCCACAATTTTTTCTTTTCCCGGCTTACTTTGCGGGGCTGGAGGAGCGGAGGGTGACATCGTGGTAGCCGCCTTCTACAATGGAGACGGAGGAGACCAGCGTCAGCTTGGCATCCCGCTGCAGATCGGGGATATTGGTAACACCCACATTGCACATGGTAGAGCGTACCTTGTACAGAGATGCTTCCACATTGTCGTGGAGGGGGCCTGCGTAGGTGACGTAGGAATCCACGCCCTCTTCAAAGGTCAGCTTGGTTGCGCCGCCCAGATCGTAGCGCTGCCAGTTCCGGGCACGGTTGCTGCCTTCGCCCCAGTATTCCTTCATGTATGCGCCGTTCACCATCACCTTCGGCGTGGGGCCTTCGTCAAACCGGGCGAAGTAACGACCCAGCATCAAGAAGTCCGCACCCATAGCCAGAGCCAGGGTCATGTGGTAGTCGTGAACAATGCCGCCGTCGGAGCAGATGGGCACGTACACGCCGGTTTCCTGGAAGTACTGATCCCGGGCAGCAGCCACCTCGATCAGCGCTGTTGCCTGGCCACGGCCGATACCCTTTGTTTCCCGGGTGATGCAAATGGAGCCGCCGCCAATGCCGACCTTTACAAAGTCCGCACCAGCCTCTGCCAGGAAGCGGAAGCCGTCCCGGTCTACTACGTTACCGGCACCGATCTTTACGCTGTCGCCATAATTCTCCCGAACCCACTGAATGGTCTTCTTCTGCCAGCAGGTGTAGCCCTCAGAGGAATCGATTACCAGTACATCCACACCGGCATCCAGCAGGGCAGGAATCCGCTGTGCGTAGTCCCGGGTGTTGATACCGGCACCCACCAGATAGCGCTTCTGATCATCCAGCAGCTCCAGGGGGTTGGCCTTGTGGGAGGCGTAGTCCTTGCGGAATACGAAATACAGCAGGTGATCGTTGCTGTCTACAATGGGCAGGCTGTTGAGCTTGTGATCCCAGATAATATCGTTGGCCTCTTTCAGGGTGGTCTCTGCGGGGGCGGTGATCAGCTTCTCCCGGGGAGTCATGAAAGATGCCACCTTATCCGCAGGATCCATGCGGCTTACCCGGTAGTCACGGCTGGAAACGATACCCAGCAGCTTGCCGTTGGCGGTGCCATCGTGGGTAATGGCCACAGTGGAGAATCCGTTGGCGGCTTTCAGTGCCAGAACGTCCGCCAGAGTATGCTCCGGGGTCAGGTTGGAAGCAGAGGTAACAAAGCCGGCCTTGTGGTGCTTCACCTTGGAAACCATAGCTGCCTGATTTTCGATGGACTGAGAGCCATAGATAAAGCTGATGCCGCCTTCCTTGGCCAGGGCAATGGCCAGGGTATCATTGGATACGGACTGCATAACCGCAGAAGTCAGGGGAATGTTCAAAGAGATGGCGGGCTCCTCCTGTCCCTTGCGGAACTTCACCAGGGGAGTCTTCAGGGTAACCTTGTCCGGAATGCAATCCTCGGATGTGTATCCGGGTACCAGCAGGTATTCGCTGAAGGTGTGGCTGGGTTCGGGATAATAGTAGGCCATTGAATTATTTCCTCCTCAATCTATCTTCGGCACCTGAATCAGGTTGCCGGTGTTTACGATTTTCGTCCCTGGGTTACACTGTTTTTCCGTCTCCCTGATCCAGCAGCGGTTCCAGCTCCTGACCATGGTTCGAGAAATGCCGGAAGTTGCCCATAACCTCACTGACCTGACTCATAGTGGCAAAGGTGTGGGGATAGGCAGCAACAATGGCAGAAAGTGTAGCGACCTGGGTTTTATTTACCACACACACGACAACGGAAACCTTGCTGTCGGAATACATGCCCACAGCAGGATACACCGTTGCGGTGTGGTGCAGCTTTTGGATGATTTCCTGACTGATCTTTTCCGGATCGTGGGTAACGATCTCAAAGCGGACAGCACTGCGGCCGTTTTTCAGGAAACGCTCGGCCATATTGGACGAGGCGAAGGAATACAGGATACACAGCAACACCGGCTCCATTTTGAAATCGTATACAAAATAGCTGCCGATGGCCACAAGCGCATTCATGGTGAATGTAAGCCCAAACACACTTTTTTCCGGCTGTCTGGCATGGATGATGGCTGCCACGAAATCCGTTCCGCCGGTGTAAGCGCTGGCTTTGATCAAAATAGAGTAAATAAAGCCCATAATGATGCCTGCCGTCAGTGGCCCCAGAATCCGGCTGCTACCATTGGCCGTTGCGTAGGCAAAGGCGGACAGATCCACCTTGTCCAGAATCAGAAGACCCAGGGAAAACACCAGCACATACACCATGCTGCGCACCGCAAGGGGCTTACTGACCTTGATATACACAATCACTGCCAGAGGGATATTGATCAGCAGGCTCAGGTAACCTACACTGACACCGCTTAAATACTGGATCATCGTGCAGATTCCGTTGACCCCGGAAGGTGCGAACTGGTTTGGGAAAACAAACAGCTCATAGTTCAGTGCCGCCAGCAATGCCACAAAAGCAATGACAAAATACGTCCAAATTCTCCGTATGTTCCGCATTTTTCTACCTTTTTTGTCTCTTTCTATATTGAAGCATCCAGCTTCTTGATACATAACTATACCATAAGCGGCAACGGGGGTCAAGCCCTTTCCTTGCTAAGTTTCTTCCGGAAAGGGGAAAGCTTTTTGTGGAAACTTGCTTAGATGCAGAAAATACCGCCGCCTGCGTAGCAGCATTTCCGCAGCTTGTCAAAAAAGCCTCGCAGAGTTTGCCGCCTTGGGCGGCAAATAAACTCAAAAGCGGACAAATTATCCGCGTAGCTGACTGTAAAAGAATTGCCGGAAAAGCCCACAGGGTTTTTCCGACAGTTTTGGGAAATGCTGCCACCTGCGTGACAGCATTTCCGATTGATTCTTACACGTTGGACAGATCGTCGTCCTTCATGCACAGGTGGACAGCACCCAGCTTGAAGGTCTGGGGCAGAGCCAGGATCCTGGGGTTGGGGCCTACGTACTTCTTCATTGCATCGGCCAGTGCCTCCTCGAAGGTGGCCCGGGTCTTCAGCCCCATGCCACGGGCAATGCCGGGCTCCTGGGCACCGACGATATAAATGGCGGAGGTGTTCATTTCCGCAATGTGGCCGCAGCTCATCATGGAGAAGCCGTGGAAGGGATGGAAGGCATTGGCATAGCGGTACTTGCGGATATACTCCTGGTTGGTGGCAAAGTATTCGCCGTAGCGGTTCATGTCCGCCAGGGTGTTCATATGATCGTGCTGGAACATATCGTACAGCTCCCGCAGGTAGGGCCAGCGCTCGTCATGGAAGTATCCATTGCAGATGGAGGAGCAGATGATTACGCAGTTGTCCTTCATCACTCGCTTGTGCCGGATGACCTGGGCGCTCAAAGCCTGCATCATCTGGATGGGGTTGGTGCCCATGCCGTCGCCGTAGTGGAAGTTCTGGGGCATGCCAAACACCATCACATCATACTTCTCCTGTGCGAAAGGAACGTAGGTACGCTTGTTGGCCAGCTTCCAGCTCTCCGGCTGCATCTGGGCGGCATAGCCGGAATAGATGGCGATCTGGCGGGAATAGGTATCCAGCACCGCGTCGCAGCAGAAGAAGGGATGGCCCATTTTCTGCTCCATGTGCATGCCAATTTCATCGAACTTGGTACGCATCAGGCTGTGGCCGGAGACGGGGGTGAAGTCCTCTCTGTGCATGACCTTGGGTACATGGTGGGAGGCAATGCTTCTCCAGTGAGTGATACCGGTGGAGCAGTGCTTATAGCCGCCGGAATAGCCGCCATAGGGGTTGCC
Organism: uncultured Oscillospiraceae bacterium; assembly: GCA_964501115.1. Lineage (GTDB taxonomy): Bacteria > Bacillota > Clostridia > Oscillospirales > Oscillospiraceae > Faecousia. The sequence continues at coordinate 556 of CAZCRO010000026.1, read as the reverse complement.
CTGGGTATGACCGATGAGGATGGGAATATCGCAATCGAAGACATACTTGTTCATCAGAACAGGGTCACCCCGGTGGGTGGTGCCCAGGTCTACCATATGGTCATAGTCTTCGGAATCGTGGCTGGTGATCTGGTTCGTCCAGTAGAACTCGTTGAAGAGCTTTTCGCCCAGGATCTGGCGCATTTCGCTTTCCGTGGCTCTGGGGTGCAGGCCGTTGGAGAACAGCAGCAGGATGTCTTCCTTCCGCACACCGCCGGCATACAGCTCTTCCAGGCAGGCGGAAATGGCCACCTTCCGGTGAGCGGTGGGCTGGCAACCGCCCTTGACAATATCGGGAATGACGAACACAACGGTCTTACCCGGTGCGGCCAGCTCCCGCAGGGGTGCCATGCCCATGGGATGGCGCAGGGATTCCATGGTTGCCGCGTACAGGCTGTCCCAGTCCTGGGGCAGACACTCGGGATCCGCAACGGTGGTTCCGGGGATGAATACATCGGTATCCTCCGGCAGGTTTGCGGACATCAGGCCATGGCCATATTCAAAATCCAGTTTCATA
>CAZCRO010000025.1:0-25020 GCA_964501115.1 uncultured Oscillospiraceae bacterium | reverse complement strand
CCGGGTGCTTGTGTTGCCGTAGGATGCAGAAATGTATCTTGCGGCTTTTTTATTTGGTGAAGATATCCTTGGGCGCTCCTGCGCCAGCGGAAAACCGGATTGGGTCAGGCCCAATCCGGTTTTGCTTCAAATACAGATAGCTTTCCCCGATAAGGGAAGGTGATGCGGCAGGAAAACAGCATGGGGGCGGTGGAATCGTCTCTCGCTCCGTATTTGTGGTCACCAACAAGGGGAAAGCCCCGGCTGGCAAACTGCACCCGAATCTGGTGGCTGCGGCCGGTATGCAGGCGGATGTGCACAAGGCTTTCCGCCCCGGCTCGCTGGCGCTGGAATTCCAGACGGGCCTTTTTCACGCCGCAGCGCATCCGCTTGACAACGAACACCTTGTTCTTCTGACTGTCCTTCCACAGAAGATCCTCCCAGTCCCCGGATTCCGGCGGAGTTCCGTGAATCAAAGCCACGTACTCTTTGACCATGGTGCCCTCCTGAATGGCTTTGGACAGGGCGGCGGCGGAGCGTTTGGTGCGGGCATAGACCATGACACCGCCTACATTTTTATCCAGCCGGTGAACGGGGAAAATATCCCCACCCAGAGCTTGCTGCAATGCTGCGGGAACCTGACTTTCCGCGTCCATCCCCACGGGCTTGACGCACACGGCGATTTCCCGGTCAGAATACAATATGGTCATGACGCACCTCCTGATGTTTTCTACAGTATAGCACCCTTTCGGTGGTTTTCCAAGGCTTTTCCCGGAAAAATCCCTTGAAAGTTTTTTCTGGGGGTGTATAATAATACAGAAACCTAAGAGAACAGGAGTTTTTATGCTATGACGACCCGGGAATATCGGGAAAAATCCCCGATGATGATCTTTCTGAGCTACTTTAAGCCCCACAGAAAGCTGTTTTTGATGGATGTGCTCTGTGCCACGCTGATTGCCGGCATTGATCTGGCCTTTCCGCTGGTGACCCGGACAGCGCTGTATGAGCTGCTGCCCAATCAGATGTACCGCACCTTTTTTACGGTGATGGTGGTGGTTATTTGCAGCTATGTGCTGCGCTCCGGGCTGAATTTCATTGTTGCCTACTATGGCCATACCTTCGGCATCCGGGTGCCAATGCCCGCAGTGTTATGGAGCTGACCTTGTGCGGCCTGCTGTTGGGATGCCGGGATATTGTCGGCGGTGTTCAGTGGGTACGTTCGCTATCCGGCCAGCCGGAGATTGCCAAATTGGTGGAGAAAGGCAAGGGGCAGTTTGCCGGACATGAGCTGCTGGGCAGAAAGCTGGGTGTAATTGGTCTGGGAGCAGTAGGCGGACCCTTTGCCAATGCGGCGAGAAAGCTGGGCATGCAGGTATATGGCTGTGACCCGTTTATTTCCATCGATGCTGCCTGGCACCTGGACAGTCAGATTCACCGGATCAACGACCGGGAGGAGATTTTTTCTACCTGTGATGTGATTTCCCTGCACACGCCACTGCTGGAAGATACCCGGCATATGATCAATGCTCAGACCATTGAAAAAATGAAGGATGGTGTGATTATTCTGAATTTTGCCAGAGATCTGCTGGTAGATGATGATGCGATGGCTCAGGCACTTTCCACAGGGAAGGTAAGCCGCTATATCACCGATTTTCCAAATGAAAAGACCGCTTCTATGCCTGGCTGTATCGCAATTCCCCATTTGGGAGCATCTACAGAAGAGTCGGAGGATAACTGTGCAAAAATGGCGGTGCACCAGCTGATGAACTACCTGGAAAACGGAAATATTCTCAATGCAGTGAATTTTCCCAATTGTGATATGGGTGTTTGCACCACACAGGGTCGTATTACAATTTTGCATAAGAATATTCCCAATTCTCTTGGCCGGTTTACCACGGCTCTGGCGGGCGAAAATATCAATATTGCCGGTTTGATGAATAAGAGCCGTGGGGTCTATGCCTATACCATGCTGGATTTGGATCATCATCCCTCCGGAACGCTTGTGGAGGAGCTCAAAAGGCTGGAAGGAGTTCTGCGGGTTCGTGTCATTCGCTGAGAACACACAGTAAGTTTTTCGCGGGAGTGCATTTTGAAGTGATGCACTCCCGCTTTTTGCGTTCCATATCCAAATGCGCCGTTTTAGAAAAAGAAACTTTTTGTTGAACCCCATTGACCTTATCGGATAAAAGTATATAATGGAATTATTGTTATAGAACGTATATTATAGAATGAACATTTTTAAATAGCACTGCCATGCTGATGCTCTTGAAATCCAACCCAACAGGATTCTTGGAATATCATGCGGAGCAGGTAGATGACACACTCTATGTTGGCTTCAAGTTCAGTGCTCTGCTTGGAAATTTTGAAACCGGTGATTTTGACATTACGATCCCCACGGATGGAAAGATTCGGGAGGTCATTATCAAAACGAAAGACAGCGAATATCCTCTCCCATGAACTGACAGCAGGTACGCCCTTTACCCAGGACGGTGCAAAGGAACTGCTGCGCCTTGGAATCCTGACCATCTGCATTCCCCTGGGGTGTCTCATTCTGGCAGAAATCGTCAGCGGTATCCTTGCGGGATTTTTGAATTGTGATGACTTGCTGAAGCTTGAAAATGGGGGCAGCGTGGCCTTGGGCGTCATGTTTATTTTCATGTCCCTGCTGTGCGAATATGGAGCAGAATGCAATGATCTCCATTGATTCTGGAAGTTCTAACGGCATTGATAGCTGGATGCATCGTGTCAAAAAGGTAAGCAGCAGCTTCTCAGAGTTGAAAACTATGCCGATGTGGAATTGCTCTGCAATCGCTGCTGTTATGGCCAGATGATCAGAAATATGCCCCAAAAGAAGAAAGCCATCCTTGATATTAAAACCGCCCGAACATTTTCGTCCGGGCGGTTTTGGTATCAATTGGTTTTTGTTGGTGTTACAAGCCTGTTTTAGAGACATTGTGCTATGTTCCGGGGAACTTCTGAACAGGAGCGAAAGCCCCTTGGATACTCCGGGAAGGAAAATTTCAGGAACCAAAGTGTTGGGCAACCTCTTTCAGCATTTCCCGGATAGGGAGATGGTAGGGGCATCTGCTTTCGCACTGGCCACATCCGATGCATGCGGAGGCTTTTGCTTCCAGTGCGGCATAGCGAGTCTTTGCCCAGTCTGCCAGGCCGTAGCGGGACAGGTATCCGTCAAAGACGAATACATTGGGAATTGAGATGCCTGCGCTGCAGGGCGCACAGTAGTTGCACCGCCGACAGAATTGGGTGCCCAACGATTGCCGGATGACGCGGACTTTCTCCTGCTCCTGGGAGGAAAGAGGGCTGGTGTTATTGGCGGCAGCCAGATTTTCTTCCAGCTCCCTGGGGTCAGCCATTCCGGGGATCACGACGGACACAGCATCATTTTGAAGAATATACCGGATTGACAAAGAGCTGTCTTCAATGGCACCGCCGGCCAGAGGCTTCATGCAAATAAATCCAATGTTCTTTTCTTTGCAGCTTTGGATGCACGCTTCCCCCTGGTTCTCCACGATGTTGTAGGGGAACATGATGGTCTCTACCCACGGCAGGGTCAGCGCTCTTTGGAAGACTTCCGCGCTGTGCGCGGTAATTCCGATATGCCGTACGGTTCCTGCCTGCTTGGCCTCTGTCAGAGCTTCCAGGGCACCTCCGGGAGAAAGGATCTGATCCAGTTCGGCCATAGAGGGGTTGTGAAACTGGTACAGGTCAATATAATCTGTCCGTAGATTTTTCAGGCTGGTGGCAACATCCGCAGCCATAGCCTCCTTGGTCAGCCCACGCCCTTTGGTTGCCAAAATAAAGTGCTCCCGGATCCCTTCCAGAGCGTAGCCTAAGTATTCTTCGCTGACAGTGTAACCCCGGGCTGTGTCGATATAGTTTACCCCGCAGCGCAGGAGCTCGTGCATCAGCTGTTTGGTGCCCTCCCGATCGATGCGCTGGATGGGAATACCACCAAATCCAAGTCGGGATACCTGCAGACCGGTTTTTCCGAGTGTTCTGTATTCCATATAATTGCCCCCTTTTCTTTTTTTATTATTATACATGTGTTTTTCGGAAAAGGGAAGGGCAATCTGAAAAAATCCCTGCCGGAGAAACTGCCGGCAGGGATAAATACGTGTGCTTCGGAGGCGTTCAGGCGTGCTCCCGGATATGAAACAGCGGGCTGGCTACCCGTTTGTAAAGCAGCATGGTCAGAAAAGAGACAATGCCCCCTTTTAAAAGATTCAGCGGAGCGACGCACAAAGAGACGAAAGAAAATACGTTATGTATGCTGCTGTGAATCCCTGCGCCCATTGCCAGGATCGCATCCAGGGGAATGCCATACAGCTGGGCAAATTTAGGGAGAAGATATACGGCGTTGAATGCAGTACCAATAACCGTCATCGTTAAGGTGCCCAGAATCAGACCGGAAATGGCATGCTTCTTGCTTTTGTGGCGGTGATAGACAATGGTGGCAGGCAATACAAAGCAGCATCCGACAAAAAAGTTGGCGAAGTCTCCAACAAATGCGGTGGTAGTGCCTTTGAACAGCAGTTTAAGCAGGATTTTGACTGCCTCGATGGAAACAGCGGCACTGGGTCCCAGAAAAAACCCGCCCAGAAGCACAGGAATTTCGGAAAAGTCCAGCTTGTAGAATTCCGGTGCCAGAAACAGCAGGGGAAAATCCAGCATGTACAGCACGACCGCCAGCGCCCCGCAAAAACCGATGATGCTTACCCGCCTGGCCGGATGGATGCATTGGACAGCGGGGAGTTTTCCTTCGGACAGACGTGCCAAAAGAGAAATAGCTGCCAGGATGAACAACGTCACCAGCAGAAAAAGACTGTTTTCTTGTACTTGCTTCCATAGTGTTTCCATAATTTTTGCTCCTTTACAGGTGAAAAAATCGCCCTGAGTATACACTCAGGGCGCGAAAAAACGCAAAAACGCGTATCTTCTTCCATCCAGACTGTACTGTCGGTACCGGAATTACACCGGTTCGGCGCAAATGCGTTCGCGGACTGTTACCGCCGGTGGGGAATTTCGCCCCGCCCTGAAGATATGGAATGTTCAGTTGCTCTAACCATAGCACATAAGCCACTTCTTGTCAATACAGAAAATATGTGGTACAATCCTACTGTGTAGCCTCGGGCAGGGAAGTCTGGGGCGAAGAAGGCAGAACCTTGGTTTCCGGGGGTGTAACGGAGCCAATGTTGAAGCCCTGGATTTTTCCGCCGGGGGAGGTATCGGTTATATCTCCGCCAATGGCTTTGTCCTTGTATACAAGCAGCGTGGCATATACCGGCTGTGTGGCATCCGGGTAGTTTTTTACGGTGTACACATACCGCATGACTCTTTTTCCGGCATATTTGCTCAGGTCATATCCCTGGCATTTTTGCAGAGCGTTGTACCGCTCAAACACCTGGCTGTTTTCTTCCGGTATGATTACCTGGCTGCTTTCCTTTGGCGTGCTGTCCACCTCCCAGCCAAAGCTTTGCAGAAAACGGATCCTGCTTTCGTTTCCGGTCAATTTGTCGCTTTTGGCAAATGTTTCTTCACTGTTGCCAAAGAGCAGGAGAATGCCCAATAGTGCGGCAGCTACCAGCGCCAGAATCAGAAGTATTTTTTTGAAATCGACCTTTGCGGTCAAAACAACCATATAGATCCCCTCCTGATAAATCCTCCCTATACGCTATGAGGAGTCCGGCGGAGATAGAACGGAGTAAAAATGGAAAGATTGGACAAGTTTTTAAGTGACAGTGGAGCCGGAACCCGGAGCCAGGTGAAGCAACTGCTGAAATCCGGACGGGTTTGCGTGGATGGTGTGCCGGAGCGTTCCGGAAGCCGGAAAATTGAGGAAACCACTGCGGTGGTAAGCGTGGATGGGGAAATAATGGGCGGAAGGCAGCGCTGTGTTGTCCTGATGAACAAGCCGGCCGGTTTTGTAACGGCAACGGAGGATGCAGCGGAGCGGACGGTGATGGAGCTGCTGCCCCAGACCTGGCGACACCTGGATTTAAAGCCGGTTGGACGGCTGGATAAAGCAACAGAAGGGCTGCTGCTTTTTACAAATGACGGTGATTTGTTGCACCGGCTGATTTCTCCCAGGAAGGGCGTGGAAAAGCTTTACTATGCCCGTCACGAAGGGGAGGCCACCCAGGAGGATGTTCAGGCGTTTGCCTCTGGTCTGACACTGCGGGATGGAACCCGGTGCCTGGAAGCAGAGCTGCGGCCTCTTGGGCCGGGGGAAAGCCAGATCCTTTTGCATGAGGGGAAATACCACCAGGTGCGCAGAATGATGGCGTCCAGAGGTATGACCGTGACATATCTGGAACGTATCCGGGAGGGCAGCTTGACCCTGGATGGCCTGGAACGGGGATGCTGCCGGATGCTTCGCACAGAAGAAGTGGCTGCTTTGGATGGTTTTTAAAGGAAAAAGGCAAAAATCGGCAATTTGCCCTTGAAAAAATAGGGGAAGATGAAAAAAAGACTGTGGTACTGGGAAGAATATCTAAAAACCAGGTGAGAATTTGCAATAAAATGTCAAAAGGCACTTGCAAACTGCGCAAAAGTTTTGTATAATAGCAGTACAATTTTGTGGAATGCGTATTTATGCAACATTCTAAGGAGGAGCCGCAATATGTCCAACAGCGTGTTTCAAAGTGTAATCGTACAACTAAAAGAAATATCCGACAGAACATTCGGAGTGATCGACACTGAGGGGTGCGTTGTCTCCTGTACGGATGTTACTCTGCTTGGCGAGCGTTGGCCGGATGCTGCCCTTCGCCTGGGCGGTACGGAGGGTGTGGTCACCTTTGGTCAGAGATGCTTCAAGGCAATGGTCGGTAGCTCCAATTTCTTCGAATATGCGGTTTTCTGCTCCGGAGAGGATGAGGCTGCACGTTCCTTCTGTGCAATGGCCTACATTGCCCTGAACGATGCCAAGATTTTTTATGAGGAAAAGCACGATCGTGGCACTTTTGTTAAGAACATTATTATGGATAATATCCTGCCTGGGGATATTTATATCCGGGCGAAGGAACTCCATTTTGCTACGGATGCACCCAGAGCCGTTTTCCTGATTCGTCAGGTTGGGCGCAGCGATGTTGCCACGGTGGATGTGCTGGCAGGCATGTTCCCGGATAAAATGCAGGATTTTGTCCTGAGTATCAATGAATCTGATGTAGCCGTGATCAAGCAGATTACTGCCAACACTCCCAGCGATGAGCTGGAGAAAATCGCCCAGAATATCGAGAATACTCTGAAGACGGAACTGCGGATCAAGACCTCTATCGGTATTGGAACCGTATCCGAGCATCTGCGGGAGCTGGCCGATTCCTATAAAGAAGCCCAGACGGCAATCGAGGTCGGCAAGGTTTTCGATACAGAGAAGAGCATCATGCGCTATGAGAATCTGGGTATCGGCCGCCTGATTTATCAGCTGCCCACCACCTTGTGTGAGATCTTCCTGAGCGAGATTTTCAAGAAGAGCTCCATCGATTGCCTGGATCAGGAAACCCTGTTTACGATCAACAAGTTCTTTGAAAACAACCTGAACGTTTCCGAGACTTCCCGGAAGCTGTTTGTACACCGCAATACTCTGGTGTATCGTCTGGAAAAGATCAAGAAGCTTACAGGCTTGGATCTTCGCCAGTTCGACCATGCCATCGTTTTTAAGGTTGCGCTGATGGTCAGAAAGTATCTGTCCTCCAGAGAAGCACGATAATTTTGCTGCCCCCGGCTGTCCGCCGGGGGCAATTTTTATGTAAATCAGGTAGAACGTTAAATGGTATTATGTAAATGAGTACAAATGGCACGATACTTCCGGCTGCTGTAAAATGCTGTACAGCAAGCCTGCTATAATCGGATAAATTTAGAAATTTTTGTTAAAAAATAAGAAAATATGCCGTATATTCCGGAGACTCATTGACTTTTTGGCGGAATTGTGTTACAATTCCTGTACATTGCGTGCAGAGGTGCGGCGGGGTTGCTTTGCCCGGAGTACGTTTCTTCTGTGTATACTTCGACTGGAGAGAATGCAAATGATTGAATTTACTGATGTAGTGAAATGCTATGAGCAGGGCAACAAGGCACTCAATGGCGTTTCCATGCGGATTGACGATGGAGAGTTCTGCTTCCTGGTTGGCCCTTCCGGCTCCGGAAAGTCTACCATTATTAAGCTGATTACCGGAGAGCTTCGGCCTACCTCCGGCTCTGTGCATGTCAATTCTTATTACCTGGAGCGGATCCGGAAGCGGGAGGTGCCCTATCTGCGCCGTACCGTAGGTGTTGTGTTCCAGGACTTCCGGCTGATTAATAACATGACGGTTTACGACAATGTGGCATTTGCCATGCGTGTTATCGGTGCCAAAGAGAGCGAGATCCGGGAGCGTGTGCCCTATGTCTTGGAGCTGGTTGGCCTGGAGAACAAGGCGAACCGTCACCCGGGAGAGATGTCCGGTGGTGAGCAGCAGCGTCTGGCCATTGCCAGAGCTTTGGTAAACAATCCTTCCACCATCATTGCTGACGAGCCTACCGGTAACCTGGACCCTGCCCGTTCCTTCGAGATTATGTCTCTGCTGCAGGAGATCAATAATCTGGGTACTACCGTTCTGGTGGTTACCCACGAGAAGAACCTGGTGGAACTGTTTGCCAAGCGAGTCATTGCCATTGACGATGGATATGTGGTCAGCGATGGCAGAGAGGGGTATTTCGGTCATGAAAATTAATAATATTGGATACCTTTTGAAAGAGGGCATCCGTGGCATTTTTCTCCACGGCTTTATGTCCTTTGCGGCTGTGTGTGTCACGGTTGCCTGCCTGATTATTGTTGGTTCCTTCTCCATCCTGGCGTATAACCTGGATGTGATGGTGACGGAACTGAACCAGACCAGTGAAATTCTGGTGTATATCGATAGTGATTTGTCTGATGCAGAAGCCAGAAGTGTGGGAACAAAAATCAATGCGCTGAACAATGTGTTGCAGGCAAAATTTGTCTCCCGGGAGGAAGCCCTGCAAAACTTCGTGGAAGACCACGATGGGGACTCTGCCTTCAATGGTGTTCAGGCCAGTGACCTGCGCCACCGTTATGTGGTTACCCTGGAAGACAATACACTCATGGATCAAACGGATGCCCAGCTGAAAAATATCCCCGGTGTGGCAAAAACCGATGCCGCCTATGAGTTGGCAGAGGGATTTACCACCATTCAGCAGGTGCTGCACATTGCCTCTGCGGCATTGATCGCGGTGCTGCTGGTAATTTCTCTGCTGATTATTTCCAATACCGTTAAGCTGGCGATGTATGACCGCCGGGATGAAATTTCCATTATGAAAATGGTGGGTGCTACCAATGGCTTCATCCGCCTGCCCTTCATCGTGGAAGGCTTTTCTCTGGGCATGATGGGTGCTGTTTTGGCATTTGGCCTGGAATGGATTGGATACGATGCTCTGGTGGATAAGATTTCCCAGGTAGACGCACTGCAACTGTTTACCTTTGTCCCCTTTGAGAGTCTGCTTGTGCCCATGCTGATTGTCTTTGGTGCCGCCGGCCTGTTTGTCGGTATCGTCGGCAGCTGGACCTCTATCCGCAAATTCATGGATGTGTAAGTTTCCCTGTGCGGAAAAGATTCCCGGCCTTTTGGCCGGATATTCGGAGATAAAAATGAAAACGCCCAAAACCATTTGTCGTGTGTTGGGGGTTGCCTTGGCAGTGTGCATTTGCTTGGGTACGTTCCCCACACAGGCTGCGGCTGCATCCTCTGCAGCAATCAAAGAGGAGCTTGGCGTGCTGAAGGATCAGAACGCCGAGATACAAGCACAAATTGACGAGATTCAGGCGCAGTATTCCGTTACAGCCAATCAAATTCAGGATCTTGTTAATAAGAAAAACGCCGTGGATCAGGAAATATCCCTGCTCCACAGTCAGATAAAAAACATCAACCAGCAGGTAACTGCTTACAGTCAGCTGATTGCAGATTATCAGGATCAGCTGGATGATGCCCAGGTTTTTTTAGATGCGCTGAACCAAAAACACAAAGAACGTGTCCGTGCAATGGAAGAAGGAGGAACCGTCAGCTACTGGCAGGTGCTCTTTCAGGCCAGCAGTTTTACGGATTTCCTGGATCGGATGAACATGATCGAAGAGATTGCCGCCTCCGATGCCAAGCGTCTGGAAGAGATCCGGGCAGCAGCGGAGACTGTGGAGCTAACCAGACAGTCTATGCAGCAGGAACTGGAAGATTTGAGTTCAGCTCAGAGTCAACTTCAGGAAAGCGAAGCAACGCTGCAGGAAAAGCGAACAGAGTCCGATGATATTCTTCGGGAGCTTGCTGCAGAGGGAGAGCAGTTCCAGCTGCTGCTGGATGAATCGGAAGCCAAGCAGGATGCCCTGATGAAAGAAATTGCCCAGAAGCAGAAAGAGCTTTCTCAGGCGCAGTATGAAGAGAAATTGGCAAAGCTGGCGCTTCAGGGACAAAATCCCCCCTCCAATGCAACCTGGCGAGTCCCCGTCTTTGGCTACACCATTACAAGCCCGTTTGGTATGCGTGTTCACCCGGTCTATGGGTATCAACTGATGCACAATGGCATTGATATGGCATGCCCCCAGGGCACACCCATCTATGCCAGCCGGGGCGGAAGCGTAACCCAAGCCTCTTATCAGGCTGGCGGTGCGGGGTATTATGTCAGTATCAACCACGGAGATGGGTTTAGTTCTATTTACATGCACATGACGAATTATGTTGTTTCTGCCGGACAGAGTGTGACGGCAGGGCAGCTGATTGGTTATGTAGGCAGTACCGGTGTATCAACTGGTCCCCATTTACACTTTGGCATTTCCTACGCCGGTACTTATGTCAATCCGATGGCCTACATTGGATGATCCACTGATAAGGAGGCATTATGAAAAATTGCAAAAAATTTGTATCCGTTTTGGCTGGGATTATGGCAGCAGTGATGTTGCTTACATTGATTCTCAGTTTGCTGCCGGTCAAAACCTATGCGGCATCCTCCAGTGAAATCCGGAAGCAGATCAACAAACTGAAAGAGCAGAAAACAGAGCTGCAAAGCCAGATTAGCGATCTCAAGACCCAGTATGCGGAAAATGAGGATGATATTGCGGATATTGTCACCCGGAAGAACCTGATTGACCAGGAGATTGGCAATCTGCATGCCCAGATTGATAATATCAACGAGCAGATTTCTGCCTATGGCGTACTCATTGCAGATAAGCAGGATGAGCTGGATACAGCCCAGGAGCGGTTTGATGCTCTGAATTCCGAGTATAAGGGCCGGGTTCGCACCATGGAGGAGGAAGGTACACTCAGCTACTGGGAAGTGTTGTTTAAGGCCAATGATTTCTCCGATTTGCTGGATCGGCTGAATATGATCGAAGAGATTGCTGCCTCCGATAACCGCCGCCTTAAAGAACTGGATGAGGCGACGAAGGCCGTGGCCGTTGCCCAGTCCGAACTGGAATTGGAAAAAGCAGACCTGGAAGTGACCAAGCAGGAGCTGAATACGACACAGGTTGAGCTGGATGAAAAGCGGGCAGAGGCAGACGAGGTGATCAAGGAGCTGATCGTCAAGGGTGAGGAGATCAGCGAATTGAAAGATCAGCTGGAATCGGAAGACGAAGATCTTCTGAATCAAATTGCCCAGATGGAAAAAGATTATAATGCAGCCAAGCATCAGGAGTGGCTGGCCTATATGGCTACCTACACTACCGTTGCCCCTGCTACAACGGCACCGAGTAATGCCGGAGGTAATGGTAATAATGGTACCAGTACACCCAGCTCCGGTGGTGGCTGGTTGCGTCCGTGCAGTTATGTCTATATGTCCAGCGCCTTTGGCTTCCGTCAGTCTCCCACCTCCGGTGCCTCCACCTATCACCAGGGTGTGGATCTGGCAGCGCCCGCCGGTACGCCGATCTATGCCAGCCGGGCAGGTATCGTTACCGTAGCCAGTTATTCCAATTCTGCAGGTTATTATGTCTCTATCAACCATGGAGACGGCTATTCTTCCATTTACATGCACATGACCAATTACGTGGTATCTTCCGGTCAGGCGGTTTCCGCCGGCCAGTTGATTGGATATGTGGGCAGTACAGGCATTTCCACAGGCAACCATCTCCATTTTGGCATTGCCTTCAATGGTGCCTATGTCAATCCCTGTGCTTATGTGTCCCTGTAAATCCTATTATGTTTATTTCTCCATTCCCACATTCATTGCGAGTGTGGGAATTGGAATATTAAGGAGAATTGTATGAAAAAGAAAATCCTGATTGTCCTTTCTTATGTACTGGTAGCGGTTCTGGCTTGCTCCGGAACCCTGTACGCCACACAGCAGACAATTCCTTCCTCCAAGTTGGTAGCACTGGAAAATCTTATTCTGGAAAAGTATCCGGATGAGGTGGACAAAACCCTTATAGAGGATGCTGCTGCCGATGCAATGGTCGCTGCGGTGGGGGATCGCTGGAGCTACTATGTCCCCGCGGAGAGCTACAATGCTTTGATGGACAGTATGAATAACACCTACGTAGGCATCGGCTGTGTGCTGATGGATATGGAAGGGGAGGAGCGCTACCAGGTTCGGGGCGTCACTTCCGGAGGACCTGCAGACCAGGCCGGTATGCAGGTGGGCGACGTCATCATGGAAGTGGACGGCACTTCTGTAGAGGGTATGGCATTGACCGATGTCTCAGCATTGATTAAAGGGGAGGTGGGCACCCAGGTCACCATTCGTGTTTTGCGGAAGGGCGAGGGGGTCAGCCTGTATATTACCCGGAACCAAATTGAAACCGTTGTGGCAACCGGCAATCTGATCAATGACTGTATCGGTTATGTGCGCATTGAAAATTTTGTTGCCCGCAGTGCAGACGAGACCATTGCCATGGTTGAAGAGTTGGTAGAACAGGGGGCAACCATGCTCCTGTTTGATGTGCGGTACAATTCCGGTGGTTATGAAGATGAATTGATCCGTGTTTTGGATTATCTTCTGCCTGAGGGGCAGCTGGTTCGCAACACCGACAAGCAGGGGAAGAATGAGATCTTCTCTTCGGACGCAAGCTGTGTGGACATGCCTATGGTGGTTCTGATGAATCAGGATTCTTATTCTGCGGCAGAGCTGTTTGCGGCTGTTCTGAAAGAATATGGCGCTGCACAGACGGTTGGCACCAATACGGTAGGCAAAGGACACTATCAGAGTCTGTTCCAGCTGGATGATGGCTCTGCCGTCAATCTATCTATCGGTAAATATTATACTTCGAGGGATGAAAATCTGGAAGGCATTGGCCTTACTCCGGATGTATATGTAGAGCTTGGGGAAGATGAGGAGTCCCTGCTCTATTATGGTCTGCTGGAGCAGGATCAGGATGCGCAGCTTCAGGCAGCGGTGGAACTTCTGATGCAGCATGTCATCATTCCTTAAAGACGAAGGCCCCCGGCACACAAATGTGTCGGGGGTCTTCGCTATGAAAAGAAGGATGAAATGGGGTTTAAGCAAAAATCGGCTGCATGCTGGCTGCCAGCTTGTCTTTTTGTGCCTGTGCTTCTGTAAGATCCTTGCCCAGGGTGGTGAAATAGGTTTTGATCTTTGGCTCCGTTCCAGAGGGACGTACTACGACAGTGGCACCGCCTTCCAGAGTAAAGATCAGGACATTGGCCTTCGGCAAACCGGTCAGGTCGGAATTCATGTAATCCGTTACTTTGGTAACGGCATAGCCACCGATTTCAGCGGGAGGAGTCTGACGCAGATTTTCCATAATGCCAGCCATCTTGTCCATACCGGACAGCCCCGGGAACTCAAAAGAATCCACCTTGTTCAGATAGCGGCCGAACTTGGCATAAATCTCTTCCAGACGTTCCTTGATGGAAGAACCAATGGAGCGGTAGTAGGCGGCCATTTCACAAATCAGCATGGAGCCGATGATGGCATCTTTATCCCGCACATACGGGCCGGCCAGGTAACCGTAGCTTTCTTCAAAGCCGAAGAGGAAACGTTCAACCTGCCCCTGGGATTCCAGGCGGGCAATCTGGTCGCCAATCCACTTGAAGCCGGTCAGTACATTGCGCATTTCTACGCCATAGCTGGCAGCCACGGCATCCGCCAGAGGTGTGGAGACAATGGACTTTACAGCCACGGGATTTTTGGGCATGGTGCCCTGTGCGAGTTTGCCCTGGCAGATGTAGTCCAGAAGCAGAACACCTACTTCGTTGCCGGATACCAGCTCGTAGCTGCCGTCCGGGCAGCGAATGGCGATGCCAACCCGGTCTGCGTCCGGATCGGTTGCAAGCATCAGATCCGCGCCATTTTTCTCAGCCAGTTCCAGACCCAGTCTCAGAGCTTCAAAAATTTCCGGGTTGGGATAAGGACAAGTGGGGAAATTGCCGTCCGGGTATTTCTGCTCGGGAACAATGGTAATGTCCGTAATGCCAATGTCTTCCAGAATTCGGGTTACAGGTACCAGACCGGAGCCGTTCAGAGGGGAGTACACCAGCTTCAGTCCTGCGGTTTTGCAAAGACCGGGGCGGACAGAGCAGGCCTTGATTGCATCGTAGAGTGCTTCCTTGCATGCATCCTCTACATAGCGGATGTGCCCGTTTTTCAGCCCTTCTTCAAAGCTTATAAGCTTGGCACCGGTGAGTACATCGGTTTTCTGGATTTCTGCGTATACGGTAGCAGCTGCGTCGTCGGTCATCTGGCATCCGTCAGGCCCATAAGCCTTGTAGCCGTTGTATTTGGCAGGGTTATGGGAGGCTGTAATCATAATGCCTGCGTTGGCGCCGTAGTACCGCGTGGCAAAGCTCAATGCGGGTACAGGCATCAGGGCATCGTAGATGCGAACCTGAATGTCGTTGGCTGCCAAAACCCGGGCTGCCTCTTTGGCGAACACATCCGAATTAATGCGGCTGTCGTAGGAGATGGCCACCAGTTGGTTGCCACCCTGGGTCTTTACCCAGTTGGCCAATCCCTGCGTAGCCTGACGTACGACATAAATATTCATCCGGTTGGTACCTGCACCCAGCACACCCCGCAGTCCGGCGGTACCGAATTTCAGCGCTACAGCAAAGCGCTCCTTGATCTGGCCGTCATCTCCGGCAATTTCTTCCAGCTCACGGCAAAGAGCGGGATCTTCCAGGGTGCCTTGTGCCCAACGGCTGTATTCGTCCATGTACATATCAATCACCTATCCTTAAATGTATGCAAAAATAGAAATAATATTGAATATGCTATAGTCACACTATAAACGATTTTTCTCTGTTTGTCAATCTGTTTGCACCGGAAAACGTAGCCTTCAAATACGAGCCGTTCACAAAAAGTGCATCCGTCCAATGGCTGTGGTCATAGGATGGATGGTTTCCTTTTAAACTTGTTGGGCGGTGGTTTGACCAGAATTCTTTGATTGCGGAAAGGTTCCGGTTGCCGGCCATGTAAGCGAAGTAAGCTCATTTCCTGTACACAACCGTAAATTCTTCATATACAACCTTCACATCGGAAGCAAATTCCACAGCAACTTCGTCGAAACATTAAATCTTTCCCATAGTTCCTTTGCCGTCATTGCGCTTACTTCCAGCGTAGAAAATTTCTTTGAGTTAATTATATCAAATAAGTATGAAAGAATCTTCAATAGACAGATATAAGAATCGTCCGAAAACGAAAAATTTATTCCCCCAACTCCGTTGGAATTGGGGGAACAATCGCTTATTCTGCAGCCAGGGTATAGCTGGCGCCGTCTTCAATGGGGGTCTGGTCAACGCCGGTCATGGCGTATTCTCCGTTGATGTAGAAAGCCCAGTATTTTCCGTCCTTGTCATAGTCCAGAGTAATGCCGTTTACAGTCTTGACATACAGGCCGTATTCGCTTTCATCACCGGCGATAATGCCCAGTTCAACCAGAGCGTCACCAACGGTCTCCTTGCCGGTCTGAATGGTTACGGTGGTTTCTGCGCCCTCAGTGTCCACAACGGTCAGGGGGAACACCTTTTCGCCGGTGCCATAAGTCTGGCCGGATACCAGGGCGGCAGTGGTTTCTGCTTCCGGTGCTTTTTCACCGCAGGCAGCCAGGGAAAATACCAGCATCAGGCACAGCAGTACGGAAAGAATTTTCTTCATTGTATTAATCTCCTTATATAATTTCTCATATTTCTGAAAATGAAGCAGTCTCCATTTCCAACAAACTTTACCATTGTATACGAAAAAAATCAACCCCCAATTTTCGTATACCTGCAGGTTTTCGCCTGGATTGTCGAGGTTGCATTTCCGTGAAAAAAGAGTATAATGATAAATAAAAGTATACTGTGTATATTGGGCGTGAGACGCTCAGAATTTGGAGAGGATGTATTATGAGACAGGATCCTTTTTCCCGGTGCCATCCGGTTGTGAACTTTTGCTATTTTGTTGTGGTGATTGGCTTTGGTGTGGTCATTCAGCATCCTGCCTATACCTTGGCTTCTTTGCTGGCAGGTGGGAGTTATTATTTGCTGCTCTCCGGAAGGAAGAGCGGGGCAATGGTGCGGGGTATTCTGCTGTTTGCCTGTGCGGTAGCCTTGCTGAACCCGCTGCTCAACACCCAGGGAAAAAATGTGCTGTTTACCGTTTTCGGAAGACCCTATACCTTGCAGGCTTTGTGCTATGGTGCAGCTTTGGGCGGGATTTTTGCCTTGACTGTACTGTGGTTTGGCTGCTACAGCGCCGTACTGACCAGCGACAAATTTACTGCCCTGTTTGGTAATTTGATTCCGTCGCTGTCGCTGCTTCTGGTTATGGTCTTGCGCCTGATCCCTTCTTTCACCCGGAAAGCAGTACAGATTTCTGGTGCCAGAAGTGCTATCGGAAAGGGGACAGAGGCATCGGACTCCCTCCCGGATAAGCTGCATAATGGTATGGGTATTTTGTCCTCTCTGACAGACTGGGCATTGGAAGGCAGCATTGTAACGGCGGACGCCATGCGCAGCCGGGGATATGGCAGCGCCAAACGTACCAATTTCCATATTTACCGCCTGACATTTACGGATGGCCTTCTGCTGGTGATCATGGGTCTGCTGGCTGCATGCGTGCTCCTTTGCGGTGGCACCGAGGCGACCTATACACCTCGGCTGTACATCAGCTATGTTACGGCAGGTTTTCCGGCATATTGTGTGCTGTTGCTGATCCCCATCATTATGTACATCCGGGAGCTGCTGTTCTGGAAGAGAGTCCGGCGCAAAATTTAACAGGGGGACGTAATGAAAAAGAAGACATATATTTTATATTTTCTCACGCTTTGTGTGATGTGTGTGACATTGCTGATGGGTACGCATTTGCCCGGCAGATGGTATTATCTTACGAGTACGCTGCTGATTCTGGAAATCATGCTGCCCTTTTTTGCCTCCTTTGAATCCAGACGCCCCCAGGCACGGGAGTTGGTGATTCTGGCGGTAATGGCTGCTCTGGCAACGGCTTCCCGTGTCACTTTGGCGGTGATTCCCTATTTCAAAGCCATTACCGGAATCATTATGATCACAGGCATTGCTTTTGGCCCTCAGGCCGGTTTTTTAACCGGTGCGGTATCTGCCTTTGCCAGTAATTTCTTTTTCAGCCAGGGACCCTGGACGCCTTGGCAGATGTTTGCCTATGGATTGGGCGGTTTCGTGGCAGGCTTGGTCTTTTATCGTCGCCCCCGGTGGCAAAAGAGCTGGATACTTGGTTCCTTTGGATTTTTTACCATTCTGCTTTTGGTTGGTCCGGTGCTGGATAGCTGCACGGTGTTTACGGTATTGTCTAAATTCACTTGGGAAAATGTACTTCTCATTTACGGTCAGGGACTCCCGGTGAATCTGATCCATGGTGCCGGTTGCTGTGTGACTTTAGCGGTGTTGACCAATCCGCTTTTGTCGAAGCTGAACCGCTTGCAGGTAAAATACGGTATGGTAAGTGGAGGCCCGGATGAATTCGCATAATCTTTTTCTTTCTACCATCGATGCCAACGCGGCAGAGATTGCCGGAAAGTATGGCCTTGGCCTGGAAATTGCCGAGTATTGTACCGCAATGAATATGGACGAGACGGACGGGAAGTTTTACAGCCAGGTGCTTCGTCAGATTCAGGGGGTGAAGCACCTGGTGTTTCACGGCCCTTTCAGCGAACTGTTTCCCTGTGCCATTGACCCGAAGGCCAGGCAGTTGGCGATGGAGCGTTTTACCCAGGCATCACGGCTGGCACAGAGTTTTGGCATTCACAAGGTCGTTTTTCATGGTGGTTTTGTACCCAATGTGTATTATCCCTGCTGGTACGTGGAGCAGTCCATATGCTTTTGGAAGGACTTTCTAAAAGACCAGCCGGAGAATATAATCTTTTGTGTGGAAAACGTGATGGAGCAGGACCCCGCCTGGATGCGGGATATTGTCCGGGGAGTTGAAGATCCAAGGTTGCGGCTGTGCCTGGATGTCGGGCATGCCAACGTATGCTCATCCATCCCGGTGGAACAGTGGCTGGATACTCTGGCTCCCTGGCTGGCGCATTTTCATATTCATAACAATGATGGTTCTGCCGATACACACAGCCCTTTGTGCAGTGGAAAGATTCCTATTGCATCCCTGCTTTGTCGGGCACAGGAGCTGTGCCCGGATGCGAGCTTTACATTGGAAGTGCTTCATGGGGAGCAGGATGTTTCCTGGCTTCTGGAGCAGGGCATTTTGGAGGAAGAACAATGACAGTAGAGGAAATTTATGAGCAAATTGCACCTCTTTCCCAGGAGGCAATGTCCGAGGCAAAGGCATGGCAGATGAAGTTGGCGAAGCCACCGGAAAGTCTGGGGAGGCTGGAGAAGCTGTCAATCCAGTTGGCGGGTATTACCGGTAAAGTCCATAATTCCATGGAGCACACGCATTTGCTGGTGTTCGCCGCGGACAATGGCGTGGTGGCAGAGGGGGTATCCAGTTCCCCGCAGTCTGTTACATTACAGCAGACAATCAACCTGACCCGGGCAAAAACCGGAGCATCCGTTTTGGCGAAGTATTTTGGTACACAAATTACTGTCTGCGATGTGGGCGTCAATGCACAGATCCAGGATCCGGCTGTTCTGAATCGAAAAATCGCTTTCGGTACCGGAAACATTGCAAAAGAGCCGGCAATGACCCGCCTTCAGGCAGAGCAGGCCATTGCCATTGGTGCCCAGCTTGCTATGGATACCCCCGGAGATGCCTTGGGCGTAGGCGAAATGGGTATCGGGAATACCACGACTTCTTCTGCTGTGTTGGCGGTATTGCTTGGCGTGCCTGTTGAGACAGTTACCGGAAGAGGCGGTGGCGTGACGGATGAAGCGTTTTCCAGGAAGAAGCAGGTCATTGCCCAGGCAATTGCCTGCAATCAGCCGGATGCCCGGGATCCGATAGATGTTTTGTCAAAGGTTGGCGGATTTGACCTGGCTGCCATGTGCGGAGCCTTTTTAGGCGGCGCTGCCAGCCATCGCCCAATTGTGATCGATGGGTTTATCTCTGCGGTGGCGGCGCTGTGTGCCGTGCGGCTGTGTCCCGATGCAGCGGCCTATCTGGTGCCCAGCCATGCGTCTTATGAAATTGGCTATAAGCTGGCCATGCAGGCTATGGGATTGGAGCCTATGCTGCTACTGGGAATGCGCCTTGGGGAGGGGAGTGGATGTCCTCTGGCATTCCAGATTCTCTCTGCTGCCTGTGCCATTATGAACGAGATGGCAACCTTTGACCAGGCGGGAATCAATGATGACTACCTGGAGGAGATCCGCAAGGGGGACAAATTCACCGTGGAGGCACATACATGATTGTTTTTATTACAGGTGGTGCCAAAAATGGAAAATCTTCCCTGGCGCAGGAACTTACTCTTCGGTTGGCGGCAGGCGGAAAGCGATATTACATAGCCACGATGATCCCCAGCGACGAAGAGGATAATCAGCGGATCCGCCATCATATTCTCGATAGGGAAGGGATGGGCTTTGAAACGCTGGAGCAAGGCAGGAATATTGCCGCTTGCCTGGAGCATGCAGACACTCGGGGGGCTTTTTTGCTGGACAGCGTCACGGCGCTTCTGCTCAATGAGTTGTTTCCGGATCCTACCATGCCTGATATGGACGAAACCGCTGTGGTACGCTGCCGGGACGGTTTGGAGCAGCTCTGTACCCAGGTTCAGAATATTGTCTTGGTCAGTGATTACATCTATTCGGACGCGCAGCTGTACGACCGGGTGACGGAGACCTACCGTTGCGGCCTGGCGCAGCTGGATCGTTTCCTTGCGGGAATAGCCGATACAGTTATTGAATGCAGCGGCGGTTGTACCGTATTGTATAAAGGGGAGTTGCCGGAATGAAAGAATTGCTGCATGCTTTTTTTATGTGCCAATCCATGTTTTGCGCGGTTCCCTGTCCGGTTTCCATCTGGGATGAAAATGCCAGGGACAAGCTTCTGTGGTGCCTTCCGCTGGTAGGATTGGAGATTGGTGTGCTTTGGTGGGGCAGCGCATGGTTGCTTCGTTGGTTGCATCTTCCCCAGGCATTATCTGCCGGGCTTTTGTGCGTCCTACCCTTTTGGGCGACAGGCGGCATGCATCTGGATGGGTTTATGGATGTTACGGATGCGGTGGGTTCCTGTCGGGATCTGTCCCGCCGGCGGGAAATTTTGAAGGATTCCCATGTTGGTTCCTTTGCGGTGACCGGCTTTGGTATTCTTTTGCTGCTGCAGGTTTCTGCCTGTTTTTCCCTGGCGGGGAAGTCTTTGGCGGGGTTGGTGCTGATTCCTGTGGTAAGCAGATGCTGTAGTGCCGTGGCAGTTTCTGTGTTGCCCAAAATGACAACCAGCCAGTATGCCAGTCAGAACAGCCACAGGGCAGATTGGCTGATTCCGGTGCTAACCTGCCTGGCGGCCATGTTACTTGGATTTATCTGGGATGTGTCCACGTTGGTCGTTCTGCTGGCTTGCCTGGTGGGGTATGGCATTGCTTTGAGGCATGCATATCGTTCTCTTCAGGGCATGAATGGAGACATTTCCGGCTATGCCCTTACCATTTCGGAGTTGGTGGCTCTGATGGCCATGGCGTTGTTGTAGGAGGAATTATGGAGCTGATTTTGGGAGGCGCTTATCAGGGAAAGCGTCAGTTTGTTCTGGAACACCGGGACATAAAAGAGCAGGATATTTTCACTTGTCAGGACGTAAGCATAGATTTTTCCAAGCCCTGTATAGATAAGCTTGAGGTTTTTACCCTGGCCTGTGTACGGCAGGGGATAGACCCGATGGCAGTCCTCCGGGAGCAGGATCTGGAAGATAAGACGATCATTTGCATGGATTTGTTCTGTGGTGTTGTCCCCATTGATGCGGATATGCGGGCCTGGCGGCATACAACCGGCCTTGTCTGCCAGTATTTGGCAGGCAGAGCGCAGCATGTTACCCGGATTTTCTGCGGTCTGGAGCAGCGGCTGAAATGAGTAAGTTTTATCTCATTCGTCATGGCGCCACTCAGGCCAACCTGGAGCATCGCTATTGCGGCAGCACCGATCTGCCGCTGTCCTCACAGGGAAGACAGGCTTTGCAGGCGCTTTCCTATCCCATACCGGCAGGTTGTCGGTTTCTGACCAGTGGTATGCTCCGTACCAACCAAACGATGGAGCTTTTATTCGGTCAGATTTCCTATGAAAAAAATCCTTCCTTTCGGGAAGTGGATTTTGGCGCATTTGAAATGCATACTTATGAAGAACTAAAAGACGATCCCCGTTATCTGGATTGGATTGCGGGAGACAATATGCGTAACGTCCCTCCCGGAGGAGAAAGCGGGGAACAAATGCAGCAGCGTATCCTGGAGGCGCTTCCGGAGCTTATGCGGCAGGATACGGTTTTGGTAACCCATGGGGGAGTGATTGCAACGATCCTGGATGCGCTTTTCCCGGAGGAGGGAAAAAATCGCTATCAGTGGCAGCCCCGCCCCGGATACGGGTATCTGATTGAAGAAATGCGTTACACGGAAATTCCGTAAAAATGTGTTTTTCCGAAAAAAGGATTGACAAAAAGGAAAAAATAGGGTATACTATTCAAGCACTTGCGAGAGTGTTGGAATGGTAGACAAGCACGTTTGAGGTGCGTGTGGTAATCCCGTGGGGGTTCGAGTCCCCTCTCTCGCACCAAATACCCATTTGTCTGCTGACAGATGGGTATTTTTCTTTTTAAAATTTGAAATTATCAGATTGTTTTGCTGAGGGTGAGCGACTATGACTCGTTTTTTTGTAACTCCGGAAGAATTGTCTTCTTCCAGCCCTGTGCTTACAGGGGATAATGCCAAGCACGCCGCTGTTCTGCGGTTAAAAGTTGGGGAGCAGCTTTTGTTGTGTGACGGTCGGGGGCAGGAGTGCCTGTGCCAAGTGGCGTCTGCGGATGGTTTGCAGCTGCAGGTTTTGGAACGCCGTGCGTCTCTTTCTGAGGCGGCTGTACGGGTAAGCGTATATATGGCCTTCCCCAAAGGAGACAAGTTGGAGCATGTCATCCAGAAGGCGACAGAGCTGGGGGCTGTGGAGATTGTTGCGTTTCCATCCAGCAGATGTGTTTCCAAACCGGATGAAAAAAGCCTGAAAAAGAAGCTGGAGCGCTGGCAAAAAATCGCTGCCTCCGCAGCGGAACAGTCTGGCCGGGGAGTGATTCCCTCTGTGTCGGTACTCCCGTCCTATGCGGCAGCCCTGCAGCGGGCGGCCTTGGCGGATAAGGCAATGCTGTTTTATGAAAACGAGCATACCGTAACTTTGCGTCAGGCGCTGGAATCCGGAACGTATCAAACCGTCAGTTTGCTGACAGGGCCGGAGGGGGGCCTGGAAGAGCGGGAAGTGCAGCAGGCACAGGATGCCGGACTTACTGTTTGTACCCTGGGCAGGCGCATCCTGCGCTGCGAGACAGCACCTCTATGTGCTCTTTCTGCCGTTATGTATGCTGCGGGTGAATATTAAAAAATTGGCGGGCATTTCTGAAAATGCCCGCCAAAAATTGTGTCCTGATGAAAGCCTTATTTGTGGTACCGGCTGCCTGCCTGAATGGCTTCTGCACGGTAGAGCTGTTCCAGTACCATAATACGTGCCAGGTGATGGGGGAATGTCATCGGCCCCATAGAGAGGCGGAAATCCGCCCGCTGCTTTACTCTCGGTGCCATACCAAAGGAGGAGCCGATGAGAAAACATGCGCTGCTTTTTCCGGAGAGTTTCAAATCCGCCAATTTTTCAGCGAAGGCTTCACTGCTTACGGTTTTTCCTTCCGGGGTAAAGACGCAGAACCATGCCCCCTTTGGAATGCGGGACAGAATATCATCGGCTTCTTTTTCCAATCCGGTTGCAATTTCGGAAGCGCTTGGATTTTCCGGCAAACGGTATTCCGGCAGCTCCACCAGCGTAAATTTGCAGTATCCGCCCAAACGTTTCGCATATTCTGCTGCGGCAGATGTATAGAATTTTTCTTTCAGCTTTCCCATGGCAATCAGGGTGATTTCAAACATAGGGCGCCTCCCAATTTTTTCTATATCATACCATGCTCCGTTAGAGATTGCAATGGTTGTATAGCATTCTCTTTTTGCCACATACTGTCTTGGGAGGTGAAAGTGTATGGAAAAGAAATCATCCAGGAAGATCGTAACCGATCCACAGGGGAGCTATACCGGTCGCCCGGAAATTGCCACGGAGAAGCCGGTGCAGGATGTAGATGATTTATAAGCCGGAGTTATCTTGCGCCTTTTTCTCTGTGCCGGCATTCATTTCTGATTGCCGCTGCTGCAAGTATTTCTGCCTGGTAGCCTGACCGCCACGGATATGGCGCTGAGCTTTGTTGGTGGAAAGTACTTGGCGGACAAGCAAATATAGCTCCATGTTTACCTGTTCCAGCCGCTGGGTCAGGTATTTGTGAACCGTAGATTTGGAGGTACCAAAATGCCGGGCGGTTGCCCGTACTGTGGCGCCGGTTTCAATCATGTACTGGGCAAAACGGCATGCCCGGGTGTCCATTTCTTCACCCACAGATTTACCCTCCTATGCGGTTTGCTTTATCCTATGCCTGGCAAGAAGAGGGTATGCACAAACCGTTCTGATACAGGAGTGCAAACAGAACAATCAAGGGCTCGGGAAACAAGAATTCCGCCGCAAAAAAGCTGCCAGATCCCAAAGGGGTGGGGTTGCAAAACAGTTTCAGTCCCGGCAGCCATAGCCGCCGGGACTTTTCTTGCATATACTGAAGCAGCATGATATAATAAAAGAAATCGATAAATTCATTTTTATCAAATTGATAAAGGATGCACTTCTATACACCTTAGCAAAAAGTTTATAACCAGTGTCCTGATTGGAAACAAATACCCCCATTTTAATCAGGTGTTTGTAAAACAGTTTGTGGAGCGTATCGGCATCGATACGCTCCACTTAGACTGTCGAAAAAACCCTGTGGGCTTTTCCAACAGAAAATGATTTTAATTGTACACCTTTGCGCAGACCTTCCGATGGCCGGACTCCATATCGTAGATGGATTTATTCTTATCTGGGGCATAGTGTGCAGGGGATCAGCTTGTGCTTGCTACCAGTGATTTCGTAAGCAAGGTTCAGCAGCCGTCTTCATCTGGGATTTTCCAGACTTCCCCGTTTTTTCCTTTTGGGATGCAGCCAATCATGGTTTTGCCAACAATGCCCTTTATGTGGTTGTGTCGTACGGATTGTCAGCCTTCGGGACAGGGGGCGTTTTTTAAAAAAGAGACAGGAGAATCAAAGCTTCTCGTAGCAAAAATCTTCGAATTTGATTTTGTCTCCAATATCTACATCGCCCAAAATCGCCAGGGCAACGTGAGACTGTGTCCCGGTTGCGTCATAGCGGACTACGGCATAGTCTCCGTCGATGTCAATAACGGTTCCAATCATCGTGGACATCCTTTCTAAAAATCCGCCCCCTGAAACCAGGGGGCGGACGCTATTTCTTGGTCAGAACGGTACAGGAATTAGTCCTTGTACATTTCAACCAGCTTCAGCAGGTGCTCGTAACGCTCCTTAGCGGCAGCCTCGTTCTTAGCGAACAGGTCGGTAGCACGCTCGGGGA
>CAZCRO010000024.1:0-25929 GCA_964501115.1 uncultured Oscillospiraceae bacterium | reverse complement strand
AGACAAATTCTCAGAGCCGGAGCTTTTTATATGCTATTAGAATTGACGCTTACACCTTATCGCTGAGTTCCTCTTTATCCGTATAGTAGTTATAAATATTTTGCACACGAGTCCAGATTTGCTCATCAAAATAAACATCGGATCTTCGACTGACCACGCTTTCCACATACTGGCGCAGGTCTGTATAAAACAGATCGGTTACTTCATAGCAAACATATCGCTCATCTTCATAAACCTTGTACTCAGCCATTTCCTCAAACGTTAAAAGCTGACCATGAATGAATGCGTAATTGGTGAGGTTATTGGCATTATTGACATCATATACAAAGATGTAAATCAAAGGAATATCTACTCCTCCATCGGTTTCGCCCTTGCGTTGGGGGATATACGCACTTAATACCAGCGCACTTTCTGTATCTGTGGAACCAACAGGGATACCGAAACCATCCAATGTATGCCAATTCTGCCCAACGAGACAATATTGCTGATCCAATGGAACTGTATTATCGAAAACAACCGGTGGATTCAGGCGTTCGACAAGCAGCATAGGGGAATCAGACGCCACTACGTTGCAGTGCAAGCCACCAATCAACTCCCTGCACTTTGCCAAATATTCAGAAACAATCCTGTTTCGCTCCGCAGGATCCGTAAGATCATAGTCAAAATAAGGTTGAAGTTGCTCCATAACCTTTGCTACAAGTTCCCCATCTGGCTCAGCCGGTGTGACGGGGGTAATCTCATCTACGGGCATTTCTATCGGCTCTGCGAAGTAAACAGAGCACATCCAGTCCTGTCCAAACATAAAATGATTGTTTGTCAGCACAAAGTAATAATGATCATCGGTAAGCGGCTGCTCCAGAAAATCAATATCATACGCTTTGGAAAGATCAATCGTCATGGCCCCATTTGTATGGGCCGCAAAATCTGTTTTGTCAAAAACGATCATATCGGAAATCGGCTCAATTTCCTCGTCGGCAGACCACAGCATCAATTTCAGCTGTTTCCGGAAACTTAAAGCCTTATCGGATTTATTCTCCACTTGAATGGACACAACACCATCGCCCTCATAGGTAGCGCAGAGACCTAAATCATCTCTGGATAACGATGAGAATATACTGAAAGCAAATCCTGTCACTATTCAATTTTTGAATAAATGCACCATGCTTGTAAACCAAAGATTTTATCCGCCCCATATATAACACGCACCCCCCTAAAAAGAAGACTGCCCATTGCGGGATGTGCCATAAACCAGTTAATCCGACCTATGGTTACAGTCATAGGCCGGATTTTCATATCTGTGTTTCCAATTTTCAGATAAAAACATTTTGAACCAGTATCATATACAGAAGGGTGCCAGCGCCAATGCTTAGCAGGGTACTTCCCTTCCATTTATGGAGCGTGACTATAAACGCAATAGAAATTAACTCCGGCAAGCCATGATATGCGGCATGAATGGTGTCCTTCAAGCAATAGACAATCAACAGTCCGATTACAGCATATGGAAGAACCGTTCCCAAATACAAAACACTCTTGGGCGGCGTTTTATTTTCGGGAAAAATGAGGAACGGTAAAAATCTTGTCAGCATGGTTCCGATGGCAACAGCCAGGACAGTAAGGATACTTTGTGTTGCTGTCATTGCGCCCCCGCCTCCTTCTTTGGGTGAACCATAATAAAATAGAGAATAATCAACAGCATCGCGGGAATGATAAATGTATCACTTCCGAAAATCAAAAGGCAGAACAGTGAGCATCCAATGCCCGCAAGTGCCGAACCATGGTGCTTCGATTCGTTCCATTGATTGATAAACATCACTACGAAAAGCGCCGTCATGACAAATTCGATACCTGTTGTATCAAAATGGATAATATAGCCCAGCAAAGCCCCCAATGTCGCTCCCGTGACCCAATAGATGTGATTAAGCAGGGTTACAAAGAACATAAACCAGCCTTGATCTACGTCCGTGGGCGAAACGGCACAATTAATTGTAAAGGACTCGTCGCACATTCCGTAAATTAAATAAAACTTTTTCAGCCCAGTATTGCGATACTTTTGCAGCATTGAAATTCCGTAAAACAAGTGCCGCGCGTTCACCATCAGCGAAAGAGCAAAGGCATATAACGGATTAAACGCTGACAGGAGCAAATTAACTGTAACAAATTCCATAGAGCCTGCGAAAATAAACAAGCTCATCAGCATTGGGTAAACAAAGGAAAACCCTTTGCTTCTCATAAGAAAACCATAAGACATCCCTAAAAACAGGAAACCAACACAAATCGGCAATGTATATGGTACAGCTGCTTTAAAAGCTTTTCTTTTCATATTTTTCTCCTCGTTTTTTCAGTAAACTCAGCCCCAGTCAGCGGAATGACACAGAGGTGTTTTTATGCGCAAGGCTGAATATACCCCGCTGCTACGTAGCCCTGCAAGCCATCGTACTGCACAAAGGCAAACTCCCCCGTAAAACCCAGAACCGTCAGCCTCTCCCCTGCCAAAATCTGTGCGATGGACTCCGCACTGTAGTCCGGAGATATACGCAAATTGATATATTCCCGGCAATCGGCATACCAGACAGAGATACTACCGGGATCAAAATCCACAGCGGCTGGATACTGCTGGGTATCGGAAAAATGCCACCATTCCATGCTGTATCCGGAAAAGCCAAACTTTTCCATAGTTTCCTGTAACAGCAAAGCATTCTCCGCCACATAGTCCGGACAATCGGAGTAATCCCGGTCTGCCAAAGAAGAAAAATCATCAAAATCTGTAGGCATATCCGGTTCCCGTCCAAATTCATCTACCAACGTCACATCCACAGTGTTGCCATTCGTATGCGTGCTGTATTTTACGTTGGGATCGGCCACAAAGCTTGGATCCGGGCAAATCTCCCACAACCGGTACTGAGCGGAGGCCGGGCGGAAAGCATCCCATATTTTCAGAGAAAAGCCCTGTTCCGCCAACGCTTTCTGCACCTGCATCAGCTTTTTTACCGTCCCATATCGCAAATAAGGCTCCTGAAAATCATAAATAACCTGGCCGGTAAAGTTGTCATGGGTAGCATATCTCAAATGTATCGCAATGTCCGGAATATAGTCCCGCACTGCCACAAAATCACTGTCTGCTCTGTCAGGCAGTGGCTCTTCTGTTTCCGTGGGCTGGGGCTGCACGGGCAAAGTCTCCTGAGACGGTGGCAATGCCTGCTCCTGGCTTTCAGACGGCACTTCCAATATAAAAGCCCCCGCCGTGTCCTCTGTGGATGATGCCTCCCCCATACAGGCAGAAAGCCCCAGGAGACAAATAAGCAGCAACAGCATTTCTTTCCAATGTTTCACCAGAACCACACCTTTCTATTGAACCTGAAAAAGCCCTCACAAAGCCAACGGAAGGCTCTGTGAGGGCAAACGCATTACATAAGCTCCTCCGGCACTGCTTCATCTGCCGGAGCATTCTCCATAGCAGAGCCATTTCGCGCTGCCCACTGCTCCTTCGTAATCAGAATCGAGCGAGGCTTGGAGCCCTGGAAAGGACCAACAATGCCCTTCTCTTCCATCTCGTCCACAATACGCGCGGCACGCGCATAGCCGAGCTTGAGTCTGCGCTGGAGCATGGAAACAGAAGCCTGGCCGGTTTCCAGAATGACCTCCACCGCAGCAGGAAGCATCTCGTCCCCTTCCAGCTCTTCCTCGTTGGCTTCTATATCCGAAGCAGTGATCTTGCTTCCCTTTCCGGTTTCCTTGGCCTTCTTCTCGATTTCCTCCAAAACCTGCTGGTTATAGTCGGCTATATAATGCTCTTTTACATATCCGGCTACAGCTTCCACTTCGCTGTCTGTAACAAAGCAGCCCTGTACACGCAGGGGTTTGCCACAGCCAATGGGGGCATAGAGCATGTCGCCCTTGCCCACCAGCTTTTCTGCACCCTGGGTATCCAGAATAATCCGGGATTCCATAGCAGAAGCAACAGAGAATGCAATGCGGGAAGGAATATTGGCTTTCATCAGACCGGTAATAACATCCGCAGAGGGTCGCTGGGTCGCAATAATCAGATGCATACCAGCTGCACGTCCCATCTGGGCAATACGGCAGATGGAATCCTCCACTTCCTTTGCGGCAACCAGCATCAAGTCTGCCAATTCATCGATGATAACAACAATTTGGGGCAGGCGCTGACCATCTTCTTCACTTTCCACAATACTGTTGTAGGATTCCAGATCCCGTACACCTACATCAGACATCAGCTTGTATCTGCGCAGCATTTCCGTAACTGCCCATTGCAAGGAGCCGGCTGCTTTCTTAGGATCGGTAACCACTGGAATGAGCAAATGGGGAATACCATTGTAAATGCCCAATTCTACCATCTTTGGATCCACCATGATAAGCTTTACATCCTCAGGGCCAGCCTTGTACAGCAGGCTGATGATGATAGAATTCATACATACGGATTTACCGGAACCGGTCGTACCGGCAATCAGCATATGGGGCATCTCGGCGATATTGCCTACAATGCAGTTACCGCCAATGTCTTTACCCACAGAGAAAGAGGATTTACTCTTCGCGCGGGCAAACTCCGGGCTGTCCACAACCTCCTGTAAAGAGACTGTGGTAACCATCCGGTTGGGAACTTCGATACCCACAATGGATATTTTCCCGGGAACCGCTGCAATACGCACACCGGAAGCGCCCAGGCTCAGGGCAATGTCATCGGCACAGGATGTAAGCTTATTCAGTCTGACACCCTTATCCAGCTCCACTTCATAGCGGGTAACACTGGGGCCACGGGTTACATTGATGATATGAGCATCAATGCGGAAAGAGGCCAACGTCTCATTCAGGCGGCGGGAATTCTCCCGCATTTCCTCGGTGCCGTCCACACCGGCTCCCATGGGACGACGCAACAAATCGATAGGCGGGAAACAATATGCCGCCTTCGCTTCGCTCTGCCCCTGAGCAATCTCCTGGGCAACCTGCCGGGCAGACTCAGCTGCCTCTTTGGTAGTCACCTTCGTTTTTGCCTCCACCGGTTCCTCCGGCGTAAGCTTCCTGGGTGGCTTCTTCGGTTCCGGTTTGGATACAGGGGCAGGCTGAGAAGGAACCTCTTCTCTTACAAATGCAGGCATTTTTCTGGGGATCGGTGCCGGCTCTTCTTCCAACTCCCGGGGCATTTTATCGACGGGAATTCCCTGCTCCACAGGAGCATAAATGGGCGTGTCTATGTCCAGATCGATGGTATTCATCACATCCGCCCCACGGCTGGGTGTTCCGGGCTGGTCGGTGGGAAGCTCCTGCCTGGACTTTTTCTTCCCCTGTGGCAGCTCCTGCACCGACTGAGCGGGCTGTGGCTGCAGAGCAGCTTGACGCTGACGGCGCTTATGCTCAATTTTTTTGTTCGCGATATGGTTTACGACCACTGCGGCAGGCTCAATGTAGTCCTCTTCTTCCTCTTCCAGATCATCCTCCCGGGGACGGTTGGCAATGGCCCGGATAATACTGGGCAGGGTGATCTCCATTGCACCCAGCAGAGTAAATACCGCCCCTAAACCCAAAAGCAAATAAGCAATCAGATTTCCGCACAAATAACGCAGCAGCATCGCAAATCCACCGCACAGCACGCCTCCGGTGGTACCATCCATACCACCAGTATAAAGATCAGCGAAGACAGCAAATCCGGAAGCCATCCCCTGGCGCTGAACCACCAGATGAAAAATGCTTCCACTGAAGAAAACAAACAAGATCAGACACACACTGCGCATAACTGGTGCATGTTTGCGCCCAAACGTCTGGATGATGAACAGATATACCAGAGCAGGGATAGAAAAATAAAAGCCCGCCTGGCCAAGCAGACCCAAAATGATGGACTTCATCATGCGCAAAAGCGCTCCATCCGGATTGATCGCAATTACCAGAAACAGGAAAAACAGTGTTGCGCTGATTACTGCTATCAGTACATTGGGAGCCAGCCCATCGGTAAAATCCGAATTACTCTTCTTCACCTTTGCCGGATCCTTCTTCCTGGGTGCCTTGCTTTTGCCGCCGGTGGTTCCGGAGGCGGGTTTCTTTTTGGCCGCACCTGCGGCCACTATATCGGCACGGGTGCCGCTCTTCTTTTCAGCCATAATGTATCCTCCTAATTATGCTACAAGATTCAGGAAGAAAGTAAACAAAGCCAACCCCCAGCAGTAAAAGGAAAACAGCGTATAACTGCCGGACTTGGTAAAGTTACGTAAAATTTTAACTCCCAGAAGGGTTCCGCCAAAGGCAGCAGCACCGGTAGCCAGGCAGGTCAGGACAATTTGAAACGTAATACCCGTAAGACCTGCATCCAGCATTCGCAAAAGATCACTCACCACAATGCACAAATTTACAAGAATACCGGCAATCAGTGCATTGTCCAGGTTATACTGCTTGTCTACACCGCAGACAGAGCCGACAGAAAGCATTCCGCCCATATAGGACATTCCCGGCAGGATGGACACAGCGCCACCCAGACCAATGAGCAGCCCATCCACCCGGCTCATAGACCGGGCATCCTTGTTTCCGGTAGGCAACCACTGAGGGATATAGAGCACAACACCATTGACAAACAGGAAAATAGCTACCAGCCAGTGATTCGCACCCATAGCATAGGCTTTCCCATAAAATAAGTAAGCCAAAATAATCGGCACGGCCATAGTCCGCAGGAGGCGGAAGTCCATCAGGCTTTTCATATCCAGAGGACGGCGGCGCTTCTTCTTGGGAACCCTGGCCAGTGCCAAGGCCCGGCGAATGCGGGTGAGGTTGCTTACACTGCTGGTGTACAGAGCCAGCAGCACACCCACATGGAAAAATAAAAGCACAAAATTGCTGTCCACCGTGGTACCAAATATTTTCAAAAGCAAAATCCCATGGGCACGGGAGGACACGGGAACAATATCCGCAATACCGGAAAGGAAACCATACAACACGCTTTGCAGCAAATTCACAGCAGGTATTCCTCCTTTACATAGTAATTTCATTTTATGATACCATATATTCACGAATTTTTCCAGAACTATTTTTTCGTCCCATCCCATCCAAAATGAAGGTGCCAACCAAACATCTCAACACGCCAAGCGCAAAGAAAAACTGCACAGCCTTCCAAAAGAAAGCCGTGCAGCGCTTTTTCATTGTTTCACAGAACATCCGAGTTTTAAATCCTACGGTACCTCCACTACCCGGATGGTATCCAGGGTATAGCCGGACTGGCTCATAACCACATCCGCAATCACAGCAACATCCTCCTGCTGCAATCCTCCTTCCGGAGAGGCAACAGCCACAGAAATTCCCTGGGATGTCATATACGCCACACAGTCTGCGTATCCCTTGGCAATGATCAGACTTTCAATCTGTGCTTCACTCAAAGCGGTTTGGACAATATCCTCCAAGTCCTGACTTGCCTCCGCCTCCTTGCTGCCGCCATCCATTGCCGCAGCATCCTGGAGCAGGTTGATCGCCTCATCTCTGGCTTGCTGGCGGGACAAGCGAACGGCTGCAAAATAATTATCCGAAGTATCGATTTGTTCGCCATTCATGATTGCGGCCATATCTTCTGTCAGCTCCAGGGTATCCTCCCCCATAACTTTTTGTGCGTCCAAAGTATCTGTCAGTTCCTGGGCGGATGTGTCCCCGGCATAAAGCCAGTTGACATAGATACCGGCGCACACCGTCACCAGTACCGCCGCCGCAATTAGATTTTTCTTCCAGATTTTCATAAAAATGCCCCCTACTTCATTTTCAAAACTGTAATGCGATTACTTGCCAAACCTGTTACGCTGGAAACAGCGTTCACGATTGCCAGCCGGACTGCAGGATTGTCGCCGCCCTGACTCACAACCACCGCCCCCCGATAAACCGGCGCATTTACGTAGCGCACCAATCCCTGCTGCTGCCGGTCTGCCCCGGACACAGTGACCGTATCCTGCTTATAATCCTGGGTATTGGTTCCTGTCTGACGTGACTCATTTTGCTGGTATATGGTTTGCTCTCCGCTATCCTGGGTAAGCAAAACCCGTACTTTTCCGGCACCTGCAAGCTGGGAAAGGATTTCCTCCAACTGATTTTCCAAGGCAGGCTGCTGCACTGTTGCCACAGGTTCCTGACTCTGCTTCTCTGCGCCTGTTGGCCAGAGCATCAGAACAACACCCAGCAGCACCACCAGCAAAACCGGACGGTACTTCTCCGCCAAAGCCTTTACATTCTCGGGGATTATTGCCATATTTGCCGCTCCTGCGATATACCCAGTTCTTTTTCCATGTAACTTGCCAGTTCACGGCGCTGATTCGCCTCTGCCTGGCCGGAAAGCACAACTGCGTAAGGAAGCAGCCTGTCTGACAGCTGAACCTGCGCCTGCACCGCAAAGCCCAACGCCTGGGCTTTGTCCTGAATATATGCCTGTGTCTGCTCCGATATTCCTTGCCGCTTCTGAGAAAAAGCATACGCTTCGCCTTCCTCCACCGCCTGCTGAGCCTGAAGCGTATACTCCATCTGCCATTGGCTCCAATCCGGCAATTGCAGATGGACAACCGGGCGCAAAACGGTTATCAGTAGGAAAATGCCGCACAGAAGCTGAATAACCCTGGCTGCTGCACCTTTTTTTACAAGCGTGGTCAGAATCCCTCCGATCAGAGATGCATGTATAATTGCCAATACATAATCCGATGCCATCAGCTCACCCCCTTCAACAGACAAACCGTACTCACCAGGAGCAGGATACACATAGCCCCTGTCATTCCCAGCAGCATCCGCATAACCTCGGAAAAATCTCCGACCAATCCCGTCATTGCCTTTGTTCCAAATATGGCACACAGTCCTGCTGCCAGCTTTAACACCAGGTACTGAATACCTATCCGACAAAACGGCTCCAAAAACACCGCCAACACCGCCAGAATCCCATATACACCAATGGTACTGCGGACAACACCCGCACCCACCAAAACCGTCTCCGATACCTCTGCCAATACACTGCCCACCACTGGAACCACAGTGGATACAGCGGTCTTGGTCAGCTTTACAGCGGCTGCGTCGGCTGAACCACTGATAACACCTGTGATGCCCAAAAAGCCGGAAAAGAGCGACAGGAGCGTTTTCAGACACCACAAAAGCAAATCGCGCATGGTGTTTTTCAACCCCTTCAGCGTATCGCTGCCCAGAACACTTCCAGCTGTGGCAGCGGCCAGGAACAAATACTGCACAGGAAGAAGCAACGTAACCAGAAGCCGACTGAGCAAGGTATTGAACCCCGCTGCCGCAACATAAAGCGCTGTGGCAGTTCCCGCACCCCCCTGTGCCGCCATGGCTGCTGTCATAACCGGCAAAAGCAGCTTTTCATACTCACTCATCTCCGTTATTGTCTGCGCCCCCAAGCGAATCATGGTGCCTGTTCCGGACAGGAGCATCGCCGCAATCGCCACGGCTCCAACTATATCCCCCGCTTTGCCGATGGCACCTTCCCCCGGATGCAGCAGCGCCACCAGCATGCATGCCGCAATGAGCCCCGCCCCCGTCTGCATGGCACGGGTAAACTCCGGTGCCAGTTTTGGCAAAAGCTGGCGAAGAATTTCCTGCAGCGCCTGGCCAAAATCCCGGGGATTCTCCGGCATCAAATCCCGCCCGGACTCCGGCACCTCCGGCGCAGTCAGTTCCGCAGACACAGGAACTGCCAGAAAAGCCATCACCATCCATAATACAAACAGCTTTTTCATCCCCCGGCAACCATCTCCTGTACAAAAGTGAGCAGTGTTTCCAGCATTGGAACGGACAGACACAGTATGGATGCCACTGCCAGCAGCCGGATCGCCTGCGCCAATGCAGCACTTCCACCATCAGCGCATACGGAAGCCGCGATCTCCGCCGCAAGCGCAACTCCGGTTGCCTTTAACAGCAATGCCAGGCAACTACTGTCCAGCTGGCCAACCTGCTGCAATTGTTCCAGCAAATTCAATACCGGGCGCAATGTTTGCAGCGCACCGGCGCAGACCATAGCACAAGCCGCCATAGACAGCACAACCGCTATGTCCTTATCCTGTTTTTTTAACTCCGCTGTAACAATCGCCGTTATCAAAGCCATGGCAATTGCCTTAAAAAACAGCTCCATCAGAAATCAAACAGTGTCTTGACCAAGTCAAACAATTCCGCAATCTTCTGTGCCACCATCATCAGTACAACAACCAATCCGGCCAGACTGGTCATGGTTGCCTGCTCTTCCCGCCCAGAACGGGACAGAACCTGGTTAAGGATGGAAACAATAATCCCAATGGCAGCAATCTTAAAAATCAGATCAATATCCATAGTCAAATCAGCAGCACCGCCAGAGCTACCCCGGCACATAATCCAAGCGTGCGGTAACTTCGCAGGCGCATATCCCGGCCGTGTTCCAAACTTTGCAGTTCCCGGCGGCACAGGCTCTGGGCAGAGGCCAGACCCTTGAGCTGTCCCGCCAGGTCAAAGCGTCCCAGAGACTTCCCCAAATGTACCAGCACCCTGCGCGCGCTGCCGGGCAGGGTCTGCTCTCCCTCCAGCACATTGCGCATACAGTTATCCACCCTTGGCTCCGTATGTCCTTCCAATTGGCTAGCCAAATTCCGATAGACGCGGCGCAGCCTCCCCGTTTGGCGCTGCGCTGTCAGCTCCAAAAGTTGTGGCAGAGGTGTTAGCCGGCAGCTTAGCTCCCACTGCATGAAATCCAGACTATCCAGCAATGCCCGCAGTAGTTTTTCCTGACGCACTGCCTCTGCAGCCAGGGAGAAACCAAATCCTCCGCACCCAGCCACTACCAGGATCGCGCCAAACCATTTGTAATCCATTTCTCCATCCTTTCCCGGCGATAGGTTTTCTTCCTATCGAGTATCAGCAGCGTTTGGAAAACCCGACTCTCTGCCAAGGGACGATAGCAGGGCCGCCGCAGCAAATCCTCCGGATCGGCCGCATGGGCTGTGGCCAGTAGTCCAACTCCGCATCCTGCTGCCTGTATAAGAGTCTGCGTGTCCGCCTGGGCGGTGATCTCGTCCAATGCAATATAGTCCGGCCCCATGGATCTTAGAACCATTTCTATCCCGGCTGCTTTCGGGCAGCCGGAAAGCACATCCATATGCTTTCCCTGACGAAAGCCTGAAGGAAACAGTTCCCCACGCTCGTCCACCACGGCAACCATCCGGCTCTCGGCAAGATTCCTGGCCACACAACGAAGAAGCGTCGTTTTTCCCCATCCAGGTGCCCCAAGAATTAATATAGAGCCATATTGACTGAAATCTTTCTCCTTCTGAACCGAAAGATCCCTGGCCAAACGGATACACAGGGAACTCAGCACGGAAAACCCGGTTACACACCCTTGCTTCCGTATCACCTGGCCACACAGCCCGATTCGATGCCCACCCTCTATGGTAAGATACCCCTGCGCAGAAGAGGATGCCGCCCAGGGAGAATAGTCGCTGGCTGCATTTAAAACATATTGCAGTTCCTCCCGGGTCACCATTCCCGGCAAAGTCCAAAACCGATCCTCCAATACCAACTCCGCGCCTGATCCCAGACGAAGGCGCAGTTCCCGCAAGCCCTGCTTCTCAAAATTTGCCACCCCCTGCCTGAGCCGGGGTGGCAACACCCGAAGAAACGATGCCCAGTTGCACTCCATTGTGTTCCACCTCTTTGCTGAAGTGTATGCCCCGCAGGAGTTATGCATTCTCCAAAAAGAAAAGGGAATTGGCGTACCGTTTTAAATAGCAGTACGCCAATTCCCATAAATATACTTTATTCTTTGTTTCCGGAGCTGTCCTGTCTGTGGATGTTCCACTTTCCTTCCAGCATGGCCTGGTGTTCTGCGGCTATTTCCCGGTAAAGCTTGGTTGAAGACCAGGAAATATTATATTCCGTCAATGCCGCTTTCAGCGTAACCGGTACTTTCTGTGCCCGGAGTTGCGCAAGGAAATTCTGAAACGCAGCACCAGGTACATTGCACAGCACCAGCATTTCTTCCCCAAAAGGCGTGCCATCTCCTTCCGGCATAGCTTCCCCACCGGGTATTTCTGCCAAGCGCCCCAAAGGCAGAGAGAATTCTTCCGGTTCGACTACCCGGAAACGCAGCTTCATTCTTGCCGCAATTGCCTTGATTTTCCGGGATTTATCCGAAGATTCCATATTATACATCAAGAGCTGATACATACTTTCCTCCCGCATTATTGTCAAAAATTCCGGAACACAGGATCGCATTCCGGAATTTTCTGAAATTAGTCTGCTTCAGTGATCGGGGTAAGGATTGCCTTAACCTTTTCAGAGTTAAAGTGCTGGATACTGTGCTCAATGCCGTCACCAAACAAATCCTTTGTCTCGCCCCACATTCCCATATCCATATCAAAATTGGGACACTGGATAGATTCCAGCGTACACTGGGGCAGAATAGGCAGGATTTCCGTAACATAGTTGATAATATCCGAGTTACTCATATCCGTTACCACCAAGGGCAGCAGCTGGTCAATCAGATTGTTGATGTCCAGAAGGTTCATGTTCTTGACCTTCTCCAACACAGCAGAAATCACATTGCGCTGGCGCTGTGTACGGTTGTAGTCATTATCCCCGGCATTGGAGTGGCGGGTACGGGCATATGTTTCCGCTGCCCAGCCATCCAGCTTGTTTACACCCTCGGAATAGACACGATCCGGATAATCCTTGAAGTAGTTATTCATATACTTGGCTTCATCCGCCGTAAGCTCAATCTCAATACCCTTCAGCAGGTTGATACATTCATCAAAGGCATCCATGCTCACTTCGATGTTGTGATCCACTTCGGGGCCAAAGTTGTTCTTTACCACCTGGTCGATGGCATCCAGAGCAGCCTTGTCGCCTCCCCAGGAATATCCCAGGGCATATGCCAGCGTCAGCTTGGTGCTGCCGCTGTGATGCGTCCCGTTGACATCCACAACATTATTCAGGGTAACGTAACTGTCACGCAGGAAAGAGGTCATGGTAATAACCTTTGTCTCTTTATTCACCGTAATCAGAATGACTGTATCCGCATTTTTGCTGTCCTCTCCCATGCGGGAATCCTGACCGATCAGCAAAACATTGATCACTTTTCCCATTTTCCCATAATCCGGATCTGTTTCCTTGGGAACCGTGGTTTCCGTAGGTACTGTATCCTCTGTTGCCTCCTGAGTGGGATCTTCCACCAGCATAGATGCCAACTGTTCCGGCGTAAGCTGGTTATCACGCTCCGTCGGACGGGACAGTTTGTTCATCTTAGAATATACAAAGCCAATTACCAATGCGGCAAGCAGTACCAGAACTGCCAAAACAGAAACCAGCACAATCAGCCAGGGCTTTTTCCCAGAGCCAGAGCTCTGCTGCAAATAGCGTCCGCCTTTGCCCATAAAATATTCCTCCAGATAATAAAAAATATACCGCCACTGTAGTCCCCTAGCTGCACAAAAAGCGGCGGGATATTCCAGCAGTATGCGTAAAAAAGCAGAAAAAACGCAGTTGGGTTACCATCCGGCCACCCAACTGCTAAAAGGACTTACTTCTCGACGACTTCCAGCACACCCATGGGGCAAGCCTTCACACAGGCGCCACAGACAATGCACTTGGACGCAGGGCTCTCGGGCTTGAGAACCATAACCTTCATGGGGCAAACCTCTACACACTTGCCGCAGCCAACGCACTTCTTCCGGTTGATCATGTACACACCGGACTTGGGGTTCTGGGTGATGGCCTCATTCTCGCAGACCTTCATGCACTTGCCACACTGGATGCAGACATTGGGCTTTGCACCGTCACCCTTGGCAACAATCCGGATACAGCTGTAATCCTCGTTGAACTCCTTATAGAAGGTGGTGGAGCAAACATCGACGCATTGCAGGCAGGCCATGCAGGGAACGTCCTTCTTGACGGTAAGCTTCTTCATGGCAGAATTCTCCTTTTTTCTTAGACGCCGGGTACTATCACCCAGCTACTGTTTTTTCACGCGTGTCTATTATACATGGAAAACGGAAAAATAGCAACTATAAATCCAAAACTTTTATCAAACTTTTTTTCTGTCTCTTTTTTTAGGCGTAAACTCCTGAAAAGTGGCAATACTAAAGCCGAATCAATTTGATTTGGAGGAATGAAAAATGAAAAAATTCGTCTGTCTGTTTCTTATTCTGGCCGCTCTTCTGGCTCTGAGCGGCTGCCGCGGAGGAAATCCCCCTGCAACAATGCCCATGACAACCACCCCCACAACCCAGGCAACAACGGAGGCTCCCGCCACCACACAGCCTACAACCGCTGCTACAACCCAGCCCACCATTGACCACGGTAACGGGCCGCTGGATACGCAGCCAACCGATGAAACACAGGCAAACGCAACCCCGGGAGCCGGCAGCAACGGCACCGCCACACCGTAAGCCTTTCCTATTTCACCGCAGATTTCCGCTCTTTTCCCAGAGCAACAAAAGCCATACACGCAAATACAGCGGCCAAAATAATCAGAATTTGGATGCCGGGGTGGATCTGTTTCGTTTGCTCCACTTCCGGCATTTCTTCTTCCTGTACCTCCGGCTCTGCGTCCGCTCTGGGAGAAATGGTAACCAGAATTTCTTCGATGGGATAGAGAATTCCATCCTCCCCTTCCAGCTCAACGGACACCGGCAGCGTAGATAACCCCAGTGCAGCGTCGAATCCACCGGGAACAGACACTTGCAAGTCCTCTGCCTTGGTACCAATGGGAAGCAGAACATTTACGGGAGTGTATCCTTCCAGACAAAATGCGGAATCCATACCCAGATCAACCAGTTTTTCTTCCATCAGGCTCTGGCTCAACTGTGTCCGCCGATAGGAGGAAAAACCATAATTCAGCAGCGTCTGGGTATCTGTATACTTATCTTCCAGCATAGGAGAAGAAAGCACCACAGCGATCAGCGTCATATTATTCCGCTTGGCTACGGTGACCAACGTCCCCTGTGCCGCCGTTGTCCAGCCTGTTTTGCTCATAAGCAGACCCGGGCACTCCATTTCCCCATCGATAAACTGATTTTTGGATTCCAGGAACCGGGCCTGGTTATAATCCGTAGCAGGAAGTTCATATTCCTTTGCGCCAAAATACAGCAGGAAGTCCGGCTGCCGGATGGCCTCTGCTGTAATCATCGCCATATCGTAGGCCGTTGTATAGTGGTCGGCATCAGGCAATCCGTTGGGATTGACAAAATGAGAATTTTGTGCTCCCAGTGCCTGGGCTTCCCGGTTCATAAGCTGGGCAAATTCCTCTACACTGCCGGAAATATTTTCCGCTATGGCAACCGCCGCATCATTGGCGGATACCAGCGCAAGAGCATACAACGCCTCCTCCAGACAAAACGTTTCTTCCGGAAGCCAGCCAATATGAGAGGATGTCCGTGGTACCTGGTTAAAACCATCGGCCGACAGGGACAGCACATCCGCTTCATTTCCGTATTTCAGGGCAAGATACCCCGTCAACACTTTGGTGATACTGGCAGGGTACATCCGCTGATCCGCATTTTTGGCATACAGGATCGTACCTGTTTCCGCTTCCATCAAAATCGCTGCCTGGGAAATGAGGGGAAGATTTTCCTCCGCCGAAACACAAAGGCAGGGAAGCAAGAGCACGCAAACAAAAAAACACAACAGCCTGGTTACAAACTTGGTCACAGTACGATCCTCGATTCCAACAAAATATGGCTCTATTCTACAAAATAGAGTGTATTTTGTCAAATAGTTGTCATAATTCCGGAAATAAGGAAACCAGTCATTGAAGAATTTTGGAATTATGGTATACTAAACGCATACAAACCTGCGGGAGGATACCATGATTACTGTTGCCCTGATTAGCCCCTACCGTTTTTTGGAAACCATCGACCATGTTTTAACGGATCACAGCTTCGACTGTGCCTTCCGTTCCTTCTCTTATGACAAGCTGACAGATATTGACGACATTTATGCCCAGGTGAAGGGGAACTGCGATATTATTCTCTTTTCCGGTGAACTTGGGTACCACTATATGCACCTGCATTACCCGGACTGCCCGGTTCCCTGCGCATTCACGGTATATGGCACCGCGGATGTTTTGAGCATCCTGCTGAACTTCCACCTTCGCCATCCCGGTATTCCCCTGAATCGGCTGTATCTGGACTTCCTAACTCCGCAAAACCAATACATGCGTCTCCCGGATTACCTGGACAGCGAACAGCTGCCCTACTTCTTCGAGGATGAAGTGTACGACTACACCCACATCACCCAGCGCGGACATAGTTTGTGGCAACAGGGAAAAATCGACTATGTGCTCAGCCGAAGCATCAACAATTTGCAGCAGTGGGAGAAACTGGGCATACCATATGAGCCGATCAACCCCACAGAGAAAATGATCATTGGCAGTATCGAACAGGCCATCAACCAGGAACGCCTGAAAACCATCCAGGACAGCAGCGTACTCACCGTCATCATCCACCTGCCCGGTGAGGCTGGTATTTCTGAAAACGAACGGGAATACCGCTCCGCAACACTGTAT
This sequence comes from uncultured Oscillospiraceae bacterium, assembly GCA_964501115.1. Classification (GTDB taxonomy): domain Bacteria; phylum Bacillota; class Clostridia; order Oscillospirales; family Oscillospiraceae; genus Faecousia. The sequence goes on along the minus strand of CAZCRO010000024.1, from coordinate 9,428 downwards.
AAGCTCCTGGTTGACTTCCGGAAAGAGAAAGTGCTCAGCTACAGCATCGACCATAGTTTCGACCGGTTCATTCTGCGGCAGTCCATATCCAACGAAGCTTGCAGAGAGCTGGATTTGCCGAAAATGGTCAATTTACTCAGGAAGGAGCTTCCCTTCTCCTTCTCTGCAGGCATCGGTTTGCATCCCAGTGAACAAACCAGCCAGTATCACGCAGAACGGGCTCTGCTGGAAAGCACCCGGTACGGATTGCGGGAAGGCTTCCTGGTGAGCGGTGAGCCGGAAGTTCTGACCGGTCCACTCAGCCAGGGCAAGGGCGTACGCTACAGCTACCGTGGCGGAAGCTCCGCACAGCTGGCTCACCGGTTGGGTATTGACAACGCAAATCTGCTGCGGCTGGCTGCGCTATACCGTCAGAACCCGAAAGCAGTTCTGACAGCAAAGGATCTGTCCCCCATTCTGGGAACTGCCCCCAGAAGTACCAGACGGATCCTGCAAAGGCTGTATGAACTTGGTCTTGTGCATTCTCTCCCGGATGTGCCGTCCAGCGGGCGCGGCCGTCCGGTACACCGATACAGCTTTGTCAAAGAAGCCATGGAGCACGCTTTGATTGGCCTTGGATAAACGGCAATTCCACCATACCGGCTTTGATAAACAACTATGTTCTCACATTGTGGTTTTAGCCGGATACCTCTATTCACCAACTATTCCATCCAGGTCATCTTAATCATACAAAATGGGCTGGCAATAACGCCAGCCCAAAAGTTTTATTCGTGATTATGCAGCAGTTCGTGAGCCTTGCCCTTGAAATAGCCATTGTAGAATACATCCATCAAGGGGTTTTCATCCGACTTGCGAATAATGGTATCCTTATCCGCTTTATACAGACCCTTTGCCCGGGCAGCTTTGTGCCGGGGGCCTGCGGGGATGGGCTGTCCGCCACCCATGATACAGCCACGGCGGCAGGCCATAACCTCAATCAAGTGGTATTCCTTCTCGCCGGATTTGACCTGTTCCATAACTTTCCGGGCATTGTCCAAACCGGAAACAACACAGATCTTTACATCCATGCCATTGTAGGGAATGGTCGCTTCCTTAATGCCCTCTTCTCCACGGATACCGCAATCGGCAATGGCTGCCAGAGTGGCCGGGTCATGCCCCTCCACCAGGCGACGCAGAACGGCTTCGGTCACGCCGCCGGTCACACCAAAGATCACACCGGCACCGGAGCTCAGGCCAAAGGGCATATCACAGGCTTCCGGCTCGATCTTATCAAAGGCGATGCCAAAGTTCTTGATCATACGGGTCAATTCCGTAGTGGTCAGAACCACATCCGTATCCTGTTCACCCTTCGTGAAGGAATTGGGGCGCTTGGCCTCCATTTTCTTTGCCGTACAAGGCATAATGGAAACAACAAAGGTCTTCTTCCCCTTTGCATTGGCCGGATCCCGGTAGTACTCCTTCAAAATAGCAGAGAACATTCCCTGAGGAGAGCGGCAGGTAGAAACGTTTTCCTTCATTTCCGGGAATTCATTGTCTACAAACTTCACCCAGGCGGGGCAGCAGGAGGTGAGCAGCGGCAGTTTGCCACCATTTTGAACCCGATCCAGGAATTCCGCAGACTCTTCCATAATGGTCAGGTCAGCGGTATAGCTGGTATCAAACACTTCGTCAAAGCCCATGGCGTGGAGAGCCGCCACAACTTTACCCATAGCGTTGGCACCATTTTCCAGGCCGAAAGCATCGCCAACCGCCACACGAACAGCAGGCGCGATTTGAGCAACTACACGAACATTGGGATCGCCCAATGCCTCGTACACCTCATCCAGATTTGTCCGGATCGTCAGGGCACCGGTAGGACAGTACACACGACACTGGCCACAGCTGACGCAATTGGTTTCGGAAAGCTTCTTATTGAAAGCCGGTGTGACCTCTGCATCGGTACCACGGTGGGCAAATCCCAGAACACCGACTCCCTGTATTTCACTGCACACCCGGACACAGTTGCCGCAGAGGATGCACTTATTGGGATCCCGAACAATGGAGGGAGAGGAATAATCGATGGGGCGCTCTTCCTTGTAATTGGTAAAACGGACATCCCGGACACCCATCTTGTGCGCCAGATCCTGAAGAACGCATTCTCCGGACTTGACACAGGTGGTGCAGTCCCGGCAATGAGCAGCCAGAAGCAGCTCCACAATCAGCTTACGATGGCGGCGCAGGCGCTCGGTATGTGTATAAATCACCATGCCGTCCCGGGGCTCTTCCGAACAGGAGGCAAAACACTGTCCACGGTCGTTTTCAACGGTACACAGACGGCAGGCACCAAATGTACTCAGCTCGCTGTGGTAGCACAGTGTGGGCATATCGATGCCGGCTTTGCGAATAATGGTAAGAATATTCTTCTCGTCCGTAAACTGGACCTTTTTTCCGTTAATGGTAATAGTACCCATATCCGCCCCTCCTTATTCTTCAATATAGATTGCATCGAAGGCGCAGTTCTCTTTACAGGCACCGCACTTGATACAAACTGTGGGATCGATGGTGTAGGGATTCTTAACCTTGCCGGAGATGGCGTTAACGGGACAATTCCGGGCACACTTTCCGCATCCCTTACAGAAATCGGGATTGATGACAAACTTTCTCAGGGCTGTGCAAACCTTGGCACGGCACTTCTTATCTACGATGTGCTCGATATACTCATCCCGGAAGGTATTCAGAGTAGAGATAACGGGCAACGGCGCAGACTTACCCAGGCCACACAATGCCATAGTCTTTACCATGGTTGCCAGCTCTTCCAGCTTATCCAGATCTTCCAGCTCACCCTTGCCTGCAACAATCTTTTCCAGGATTTCCAGCATCCGCTTGGTTCCTTCTCGGCAGGGCACACACTTACCGCAGGATTCCCGCTGGGTGAAGGACATGAAGAACCGGGCAACTTCTACCATACAGGTGTGCTCATCCATTACCACCATGCCGCCGGAGCCAACGATGGCATTGAATTTCTTTACCGAGTCAAAGTCCAGAGGTTCATCCAGGTGCTTTTCCGTCAGACAACCACCAGAGGGACCGCCGATCTGCACAGCTTTAAATGTAGAACCATTTTTCAGGCCACCGCCAATATCGAAAATAATCTCCCGCAAGGTGGAGCCCATAGGGACTTCGATCAGGCCGGTGTTTTCAATGGCGCCGGTCAAAGAGAAGGTCTTGGTACCGGGGCTGCCCGCAGTACCAATGGTCCGGTACCAATCCGCACCCTCCAGAATGATCTTGGGTACGTTGGCATAGGTTTCCACGTTATTGAGCACAGTGGGACGCTCCCACAGACCCTTTTCCACTGTACGCGGAGGCTTTACACGAGGCATACCGCGGTTGCCTTCGATAGATGCGGTAAGGGCTGAGCCTTCACCGCAAACGAAAGCACCGGCACCACGATTGATATGGAGATGGAAGGAGAAATCGCTGCCCAGGATATTGTCACCCAGCAGTCCCCGCTCCTCCAGAAGCGCAATGGCATGGCGCAAACGGGCAACAGACATAGGATACTCCGCACGGACATAGATATATCCATCGGAAGAACGAACCGCATAGCCTGCGATCATCATGCCTTCAATCAATTTGAATGGGTCGCCTTCCATAACGGAGCCATCCATGAAGGCTCCAGGGTCACCCTCGTCACCGTTACATACCACATAGCGGATGGGATCCTTCTGGCGTGCCACCTGCTTCCACTTGCGTCCAGCAGGGAATCCGCCGCCGCCACGACCACGCAGGCCGGAACGATCGATCTCGTCAATCACCTGATCCCGATCCATCTGGAACATCGCCTTTTCCAGTGCCTTAAAGCCACCGGAGGCCAGGTATTCATCCAGGGATTCTGCATCCAGCTTGCCGCAGTTTTCCAGGACAATCCGGGTCTGCTTTGCGATAAAGGGAATGTCAGAAGGCTGCACATACTTCTTATCACCTTTGTGATACAACAGGCGCTCAATTACGGCATCCCCAAGAATCGTCTGCTCATAAATTTCCTTACAGTCCTCGGGCTGAACTTTAACGTACTGTACAACCTTGTCGCCCTTCTGGATTCGAACCAATGGACCCAGTTCACAGAAGCCCTGGCAACCGGTTTTATGTACGCCAACTTTGTGGTCATGCTCATGGGCATCGTGAGGGGCAAACTCCAGAGAAATCGTGCCACTGTGGCCAATCAGCTGCTGAAACAGCTCGTGAATCTTATTGGAGCCGGTAGCAATACAGCCGGTACCGGAACATACCAGCACACGGCACTCGTAGCCGTTCATTTCCGCAACGGCTTGTTCCCGCATACGGGACAGATCTTCAATGTTCTGGATCATCAGCCTTTACCTCTCAATTCCGCAATCAACGCAAGAGCTTTTTCCGGTGTCATCGCTGGATGCACCTGCTCATTTACCATCATGGTGGGTGCCAAACCGCAGGCACCCAGACAGGATACCGTTTCTACCGTGAACATCATATCGTCTGTGGTATGCTTTTTCTTGCTGAGCCCCAGTTCCTTCCAGAGGGCTTCCAGCACGGGCGTGGAGTGGCGCACATGGCAAGCCGTTCCATCGCACACCTTGATTACATACTTACCCTTCGCTTCGAAGGAGAAGTTCTCGTAGAAGGTGGCAACGCTGTAGGCCTTTGTTTCCGTAACGCCGATTTGCTGCGCAATGTAGGAGAGCAGTTCACCGGGCAGGTAGCGGTATTCCGCCTGAACATCCTGCATAACAGGGATCAGTGCCTTTGGCTCTTTGCCATAGCGGGCAATGATCTCGTCTGTTTTCCGGTAGTAGGATTCATCCAGCATAACATAATTCCTCCTTTTATGTAGGCATTTTGATTATAGCAAACTCAACAGTGTTTTTCAATGTGCCTGACAGAATTTTGGATGATATGTACATTCTGTACATAAAACTTTGTAAAAAATGACATATAAAAAGTTTTGTAATTAGCGTACGCTAACTGCTTTTCCGTACTTTTTGCCATAAAATCCTGCAAAATGGGCTTCTGTCGAAAATTGGCAAAAAAACGTGATAAATCTCTTGCATCCGATAATCAATTATGGTAAACTAGACCCGTATTCCAACCCGGAGGGATGAACTTGCCAATGAAACAGCTGATTTCGGTTCTTATTGCAATTTGCATCATGGTATCGTGCATGGCCGGCTGTGCGGAGAACAAAGCCGCTTCCCCTGCCCCAACCAGCGCTGATACCCAACCTACACAGACCACTCTGCCCCCCTATCAGGCCCCGGATGGCAACCCAAAAGATGTAACCTGCAAAGGAAACTATACAGGCTCCATACAAAACGGCACAGTAGTTGCCCGGGTTGGGGATTCCGAACTGACAAGTGATGTGTTGCAGGCGCTGTACGCCCTGGAAGTAACGAGCTATGTTCAAAATGGCAATACGGACACTCCGGATCTTTCCATGCCACTCCATGCACAGCCCTGCCCCATAGACAGCAGCGTAAACACCTGGCAGCAGTACTTCCTGCAAGAAGCGCTGAACACCTGGCACACCGCCCAGGCTCTGTATCTGACCGGGCAGGTGGAAGGTCTTCCCGTTGAGGATGCTTTTAATCCCCAGGATTACAACTACGAAAAATACATGCAGGGTATGCCTGCTACCAAATATCTGTATCGCTGGGAAAAGAGCTACAGCCCCAACTCCATGCACCAGGAATATCTGGACAATCTCCCCACCCTTCTTGATACACTGGCTCAGGAAAACGGCTATGATTCTTCGGCTGCCATGACCTCCCAGGCGATGCACACTTCCACAGACGCACTACTGGAAGCCGCCAGTCTTTACAACACGGCCTACATGTACTTCTCCACCATGCAGGATTACCTGGCTCCAACGCAAGAAGCAATTGCTGCCTGCTGTGAGCGTCCGGATGCTTCCATAGCAAAAGGAGACAACTATGCGGACATTCGCCATTTTCTTTTAATTCCTGATGCGGACAATGATTCTGATGCATGTGTTGCTCTGGCGGAAAAACTTCTGAAGGATTGGAGTTCCAGCTTCCGGAAAAGCGAGGGCAGCTTCGCAGAGCTTGCCTATAAATACCAGGGAGATACTGCCGCATACCAGCAGGGCGGCTCCTACTGGCACATTCGCCAGGGCGATCTGATCCCCCAGCTGGACAGCTGGGTATTTGATCCGGAGCGGCAAAGCGGTGACACCACCATCCTCACAACGGAGATGGGCGTACATGTTCTGTACTACAGTACAGGCGGAACAGGCAACTATGCCCAAGCAGAAAATCAGGCGATGGAAGAAGCCCTGAAGGCTTTCACAGAAAGCTGTAAAGAGAATTACCCAATCACCGTTACCTATCGAAGCATTGTCCTGGCAGCAGACCCAGACAGCGCACTGCGGCTTACATACAGCGATATTCTGTATGCCGATGTAGCCCACGAGCGTTTTCCGGAGGTTCCGCTGTATCTGCAGCAGGATTACCTGGGCACCAATTATGGCAGCTACACCCTGGCAGGGCACGGCTGTGGCATCACTTCCCTGGCGATGCTGGCTACATACATGACAGATACAGAGCTGACACCTCCGGAAATGTGCCGCAGATATGGCCGATACTGCTTTGAACATGGTACAGATGCCATGATTTTCACCTATGAGCCGCCGGTTCTTGGTTTTTATCTTCTGAAACAGGTGTTTGACCCTGCGGAAGTTAAAGAAGCACTGCAAAACGGCTATGTGGCAGTCTCCTCCCAGCTGTATGGATACTGGACCAGCCGCGGGCACTACATTGTGCTGGAACAAGGGGACGAAGAGGGTGCTGTTGTGCGGGATTCCAATATTTACAACTATTGGCGGGTTCCCACCCACAAGTATGACCACCATCCCTGGCATACCATCACGGCCAACTCTACTTCCTATTGGATTTACGACAAGAAGCCTGTCCGGTCTCACCTGTGCCAGCGGTGCGGCACGCCGGATACTTACTCCGATACCATTCTGACCTGTGCGTATCTGTGCAAACGATGCAACACCGCTCTTGTGCGCAGAAACTGCTATCTGGGGATGTAAGTACAGAAAAGCGCTTGCTTTGCGCCGGCATTGGTTTTTCAATCAATGCCGGTTTTGTTCATTCTCGATGAACCCACGGCTGCATTGGATCCGCTGGCAGAAGCGGAGATCTATAGCAAATTCAACGATATTTCCGGTGACCGAACCGCCATATATATCAGCCACCGGTTGTCCTCCTGCAAATTCTGCGATGAAATTCTGGTCTTTGACCAGGGGCATATTGTACAGCAAGGCAACCACGAAACGCTGGTTTTGGATACCGATGGGAGGTATTATTCCCTGTGGCATGCCCAGGCACAATACTATGAATAAACAAGAAGGCACATCGGTGTCCCCTCCGGGAAATCACCAATGTGCCTTTTCGTTTATGCAAACTGCCGCATTTGACGAAGCGGGTAATATCGTGTATTCTGTTATCCGAAAGACGATATATTTCCTGCCAGGCTGTAGCCGCATACAGACTTTATGAAAAAATATTTTTTCCTGCGACCTTTCTCTATAAAAATCGTACTATCAGGGTGAAGAGCTAATGAAAGGATGTGAAGCTCATTGGAAGACGAAAAAATCATTGAATTGTTTGTCGCAAGAAAAGAAGAAGCCATTGCGCAAACCGATGCGGTCTATGGCCGGAAACTTTTTACGCTGTCTCACAGAATTCTGAATAACCAGCAAGATGCGGAAGAAAGCGTAAACGATACGTATATGCAGGTCTGGAAAACCATTCCTCCTCAAATGCCCAAATTTTTCTATGCGTTCCTTGCTTCTATCTGCCGCCACCTGTCGTTTCACAGAATCGACTGGCGTCTGGCGGCAAAAAGGAATGCGGAAATCCTGTCGCTGACTCAGGAAATGGAACTGTGCATCCCGGACAACAAGCAAGACCGTATTCTGGAAGGCAAAGAGTTCAGACGGGTCATGAATGCTTTTCTGGAAAACTTGCCAAAGGACAGCAGACTGATATTCCTGCGCCGGTATTGGCACCTGGACAGCATTGCGCAAATTGCTGCCCGATATGGGATGACAGAAAGCAAGGTGAAATCGCAGCTGAGCCGTACCCGTGCAAAACTCCGGGAATATCTGCAAGAGGAGGATATTTACGTATGAATGGCAAAAAAATGCTGGTAGATCTGAGTTACATCAGTCATAAGTTTATCGAAGAATCGGAAAACGATACTCTATCCGCATGTGAACCGCAGGATTTTTCCAAACAGGAGGCAACTATATCCATGAAACGCAGACCTAAAAAAACCGTATTTCTTTTGGTCGCCATTGTCCTAATCGCAACACTCACCGGTGCCGTTACCTATACCAGATGGTCCAGAACCGCTCAAAACCGCTACAACCCTCCCCAGGACGTGAAAGAACAGGCGAAGAAAAGCGGACTATCGGTTATGCTGGAGGAAACCCACAAAGCGGAAAACACCGGAGAAGTTCTCAGCGCTACCGATCAGGGCATTACCATCACCGCTGTACAAAGCCTGATCGACAATTACAAAGCGGAGATCACCTTCCGGATCGATGGCTTTGAACTTCCCGAAGATGCGGAACCCTTTGTCTGGCCCACGGTAACCATCGATGGAGACACGTTCTTTTACAGTTCGCAAACCGGAAGCTTTTTTGACGGCACCACCATCAATGAAGACGGAAAGAGAGTTTACGTTTCCACCGGTGAACCAGTGAAGTACCGGAATGACGAATATCAATCCACGATTCTGGAATATGTTGCAGAGGACGGAAGTTTGGAATACACACATTACATCTCCTTCCTTGAGACAGACGGCAGATATATGGGAAAAGAAATCGTATTTTCCTTCCACAGCATCGATCTTCAGTCCGAAGAGAAGGCCGGGGAATCCACACCCCAGGCAGAGGAAAACTGGGAGCTGAGGTGGACACTGACCGGCACGGGTGACAGCATCACCATCCAGCCAAACGCAAAAATCGGAGACAGCAATGTGGTTCTCCTGGAAGCAGAAATCGGACAGAAAACCATCCGGGCACGGTATCAGGTAGATGAATACTGGGAAGGCTGGGATCAACTGGTAACGCTTCCCCAGGCTGTATGCGGCGTGCGTATGAAGGGCGGCAGCACGCATATCTGCGCAGAACGCTCCAGCGGCTTTGAGGATGAAACAAACAAGCTCTATTTTACAGAACTGGAAGTCTATGATGCCATTCTGGATACAAGCCAGGTAGAAGCCCTGTTGTGCCACAAAGGATGGGAAGCAGATGAAAGCGGAAAGCTGACTGTACAGACTTTCTATGAAATACCGATTGCATAAAAACAATGCCTTGCAATATGTAATCATAACCACTAGTAAACTAGTGGTTTGCTCAGCCCCTAGAAGGGTCAACT
>CAZCRO010000023.1:0-27137 GCA_964501115.1 uncultured Oscillospiraceae bacterium | reverse complement strand
GGTTATGTCCATCGGCGAGAACATGCAAATTCGCCGCTTTGCCCGCTTCCCCGAGAACACCTCCGTTGCCTACGTTCACGCAGGCGGCACCCACGGCGTTCTGGTGAACCTGGCTGTGGAAGGCGACGTCGATGTGACCGAGCTGGGCAAGAACGTTGCCATGCAGATTGCTGCTATGAACCCCAAGTACTGGGACAAGTCCCTGGTTCCCCAGGCCGATGTTGACCACGAGCTGGCTGTTCAGGTTGCTCTGATGGACAACGATCCCAAGATGGCCTCCAAGCCCGCACAGGTGAAGGAGAAGATCGCTGCCGGTAAGATGAACGCTTTCTTCAAGGAAAGCTGCCTGCTGCAGCAGGACTTCGTCCGCTCTGACCTGTTCCAAGGCAGCGTGGAAGGCTACATTGCCGATGCCGCTAAGAAGCTGGGCGGCAAGGTTACCTTCGTAGATGCCATTCACTTCGTAAAGGGCGAAGGCATTGAAAAGAAGGTTGACGATTTCGCTGCCGAAGTCGCTGCCCAGATTGCCAACGCCGGCAAGTAAGATTCTTCTTACAAACATCTATCCCGCCAATCCCAACCGGTTGGCGGGATTTTTCTTTTTCCCTTCCGTTCCTTTCCATAAGAATGGTTTTGACAATTTCCCCTATAGTTTGTATAATAGATAAAATAATGTCTATGTGAGGAAGAAGCTATGGTAGCACAGTCTGTAACAATTTCCGAAAACCATATTCGCAAGCTTCTGGGTGCCGCCAGCCCGGAGGCAGCTTTGCTGTACTTATATGTTTCTGCCGGAAACGATGCCAGCCATGCAGAGCAGGATCTGCACCTGAGCACCGGCCGGGTATCCTGTGCGGCGGCAGCTCTGCGGCAGTTGGGACTGTGGCCGGAAGAGCGCACCGTGCGAATCGCTCCCGGCGAACGGCCAGACTACACCGAGCGGGATGTACTGACCACCATGGATGGCGATGCTTCCTTCCGTAGGCTGTATGGAGAAGTCCAGCGTCTGCTGGGCAGAAATCTGAACACAGAAGAACTGAAGATTTTGCTTGGCTTTGTGCGCTATCTGAACATGCCCGGAGAAGTAATCTGTATGCTGATCTGCTACTGCAAAGACCGGGCCCGCCGCCGGGGAAGCCACCGCAACCCCAGCCTGCGCACCATCGAGAAGGAAGCCTATGCCTGGGCAGAAAAAGGCATTGACACCATTGAGGAAGCCTCTGCCTTTATTCAGAGCCAGAATGTCCGTGCCTCCCGCCTGTCTCAGCTGATGGAGGTGCTGCAAATTCGTGGCCGGAATCTCACCGCTGCGGAAGAGCGCTATGCTTTCGCATGGCTGGATATGGGCTTTGAAAACGAGGCTGTTTCCATCGCCTATGAGCGTACCTGCCTGAATACCGGCGGGCTGAACTGGGCATACATGAACAAAATTCTGCTGCGCTGGCATGAGGCCGGCCTGCACAGTGCTGCCGCAATCCGGACAGGTGACAAAAAAGTGGATCAAAAAACCGAACGCCGGGAATTGGATGCCGACGAAATGGCCGCCATCAAACGGATGCTCCAGGAGGGTTAACACATGGGATATAGTTTGGAAGTGGTGCGCCGTGCCCGCGCCAGATTGGCACAGGCCAAGGAGGATCGGGAATCCGAAAATCGCCAGCACCTGGCAGAAGCCTATGAAAAAGTTCCCCGCATCCGGGAAATCGACCGGCTCCTGCGGGTGACCATGGCGCAGACGGCACGTGCCGCCTTTTTAGAAGGTAGCGATGGCCGGGATGCACTGATGCAGCTGCGGGAAAAAAATCTGGATTTGCAGAAAGAACGGGCAAAACTGGCTGCGGAAAACTTTGAAGAAGGTTTTCTGGACGACACGCCTATCTGCACCATCTGCGGGGGTACGGGTTACGTAGGCTCCAACATGTGCGAATGCCTGACAGAGCTGTGCCGCCAGGAGCAAAAGCGGGAGGTATCCATCCTCTCCGGAAGCCGTGACAGCTTCAGCGGCTTTGACCTGCACTACTATTCCGACCGGGTAGACCCGAAATATGGCGTAAGCCCCCGAACGATCATGGAAAAAAGCCTGCGGGACTGCCGGAACTACGCTATGTTCTTCTCGGAAAAATCGGAAAATCTCCTGCTCTCCGGTAACACCGGCCTGGGAAAAACCTTTCTCTCCGCATGCATCGCCCGGGCCGTGGCTGACCGGGGCTACAGCGTCGCCTATGAAAGCGCCGGCCACTTGTTCACAAAGCTGGAACGGGCACGCTTCGAACGGGACGAACAATGCCGCCAGGAAACCGAGGCATCCCTCCACGCTGACCTGCTGATCGTAGATGATCTGGGCACGGAAATGACCGGCCAGTTCACCAGTGTTGCCCTGTACAGCCTGATAAATGACCGCCTTCTGGCAGGAAAACCCACCATCATCTCCACAAACATGACCACGGAGGAAATTTCCCGCCGCTACACGCCTCAAATTGCCTCCCGGCTGCGGGGCAGCTACAAACGGGTTCCCTTTGTGGGAGACGACATTCGAATCCTGAAAAACGGAGGAATCAACCTGTGAAAACCGGTATTCTTTTTGATCTGGACGGCACATTGCTCAATACACTGGACGATCTTTGTGACGCCACCAACTATGCCCTTTCTTCTCTCGGTTATCCCCGGCGGAGTCTGGAGGAAGTGCGCCAATTTGTAGGCAACGGTGCCGCCCGGCTGATGGCCCAGGCCGTGCCCACAGGAGAAGACAGCGCACAAGCCCTGGCCGTCTTCCAGAGTTACTACCCCAGCCATTGCCAAATCAAAACCGCCCCCTACCCCGGCATTCCCGAAGCTCTGGAGGTGCTGGGCAAGAAGTATCCCATCGCCATCGTTTCCAACAAACCGGATGCTGCCGTAAAACCCCTGTGCCAAATGTATTTCCCGGGCATCTTCGCTCTGGGCGAACGGGAGGACTGCCCCCGCAAGCCTGCGCCCCAAATGGTGAACAAGGCCATGGCCCATCTGGGCATTGACCGTTGCATCTACGTGGGTGACAGTGAAGTGGATGTCCTAACCGCCGGAAATGCCGGCATTCCCTGCCTGAGCGTGCTGTGGGGCTTCCGCAACCGGGAACAAATCATCGGTGGCACACACTTCTGCCAAAATGTGCAGGAACTGGTACCCATGCTGGAAACACTCCTGGAGGAACTCTCCCATGGCCAATGAATTCTATGCCCTGCTGGGCCGGATGCGCTATATCACCCGTTGGGGACTCATGCGCAACAGCTTCAGTGAAAACATTCAGGAGCACAGCCACCAGGTCGCTGTGTTGGCTCACGCCCTGGCATTGATCCGCCGGGATATTCTCTGCCTCCCTGCCCCAAGTCCCGAGCGCTGCGCCACAGCAGCTCTGTACCATGACGCTTCTGAAATTCTCACAGGGGATATGCCCACGCCAATCAAATACTACAATCCCCAGATCCGCAGCGCCTACAAGGATGTGGAGCGGATTGCCGGGAACCGACTGCTGGAACTGCTTCCCCCTGCCCTTCGCGGCAGCTACGAAAGCTATATTCTGGAAAGTGACCCGGAACTGGAACCCATTGTAAAAGCCGCAGACAAACTCTCCGCCCATATCAAGTGCATGGAAGAACTGAAGGCTGGAAACACAGAATTTTCCACTGCCGCCACCCAAACCCTCAGCGCACTGAAAGACCTGAACCGGGAAGAAGTGAACTGGTTCCTGGAGAACTGCCTGGAACCCTTTGGCCGCAATTTGGATCAGCTGTAACCCTTGACGGCCAGGGAAAAATGTGGTAAGATTACTACGTTGCGTAAGCCGCTATGGTGGAATTGGTAGACACAAGGGACTTAAAATCCCTCGGCCATAAACCGTACCGGTTCGATCCCGGTTAGCGGCACCAATTAAAGAATCCGAGTCAGGTTATTCCCGACTCGGATTCTTTCGTGTATTTCTTCTGTCTGCACACGAGACAGTCCACATATTTTCCACAAAGGAGTACAAACAGTTCCTGGAGCATATCGAAACCGATACGCTCCAGGAACTGTTTTTTGATTTTGTTCCGGCACAGCGCCTATTGAGGACATTGTTTAACGGACAAAGGGATTGAAATACCGGCTTCCATTGCAGTAGGTAATCAGCAAGGAGCCCAGCAGGAGTGCGGCGCACAGGAGCATGGATGAGAAATCCGCCTTGGTAAAGGGGCGGGCAGAGTACCATGTCCGCTTTTTACCCTTGCCAAAGCCACGCAGCTCCATAGCATTGGAAATGGTTTCAATCCGCTCCATAGAGGAAAGGATCAGCGGAATCAAAATGGCGCTGGCAGCTTTCAGCCGATTAACCAGGCTGGCCTTTTTGCTCATTTCCGTGCCACGAGCCTGCTGTGCCAGGCTAATGTCCCGGTACTCCCGCTGAATGTCCGGGATATAGCGCAGCGCCAGGGCTACGGCATAGCTGATGCGGTAACTGACACCGATACGGTTGAGAGAAGCCGCAAATTCCGACGGGTTTGTAGTGCATACAAACAGCAGCACAATGGGAATGGTACAGGCATTTTTCAGCAACACGTTGGCGTGGTAAAACAGCTGCTCCGCCGTTACCACATACGGCCCCGCAATCCGGAACAGGACGGTCTCCGACCCATAAAGATTGGCACCATGATCCGGGCTGAACAGGAAAATCAGCAGGTTATTCAGCAGAATATAGACGAGCATCAGCCCCAACGTAAAGGAAATATCCTGAATGCGGAGTCTGGCCACCCGGAAGAGGATGAAAGCTGCCACCGTCATGGCCAAAAGCATAGGTGTATAGAAGCTGGTCATAGCCGCCGTTGTCCACAGCAGCAGGCACACCAGCTTGGTGGCACCGGCAAGGCGATGGATGGGAGAGGGACGGTCTATGTAGTTAAACAAGTTGGTCATAGCCGTGCCTCCTGATCCCTGGCGATGAAGCGCCGGGTAAATTCCTCTGCCTTGTCAATGCCGCAGAGCTTGGAAAGATGATACAGGGAAGTCTCCTTCAAATGAGCAGCCTCCACAATTTCCGGAGAGTTGAGAATCTGCGCCGCGGAAGCATCCGCAATGACCCTGCCGGCGTTGAACACCACCGCCCGGGGTGTGTATTCCAGCATCAGGTGCATATCATGGGTGATAAGCACCACGGTGACCCCCTGGCGGTTCAGCTCCCGGAGAAATTCCATAATTTCCGTATAGTGCTTCAAGTCCTGACCGGCAGTAGGCTCGTCCAAAAGGATCATCTCCGGTCGCAGAACAAGAATAGACGCAATGGTAACCCGCTTTTTCTGGCCGTAGCTCAGTGCAGATACCGGCCAGTTCCGGAAGGGATACAAGCCGCATATTTTCAGTGTCTGCTCTACCCGTGGGCGGATTTCTTCTTCCGCAACGCCCCGATTGCGCAGTCCCAGCGCAACTTCGTCATAAATCCGGGTCTTGGAAATCATCTGGTTGGGGTTTTGCATAACATAGCCGATATGGTCTGCCCGCTCTTTGATAGAGAGCGTATTCAGGTCCACACCATCCAGTTCCAGAATACCCTCCTGCGCCCGCTCAAAGCCGCAAATCACCTTGGAGAAAGTGGATTTGCCTGCACCATTGGTGCCGACAATGCTGAGCATCTCTCCCTTGTGAATTAACGCTGTGATGCCATGGAGGGCATGATGGCCGGTTTCATAAGTGAAGTCGATGTTTTTCGCACGCAAGAGCACAGGCCGCTCCGCTTCCGAGGCAGGGCTGGGCTGCCGGGAAAACCAGTGGGCTACCTGCGTCTTTTGCGACTCGGACAGAGACAACTCCGACAGGAGTGCGGGATGCATATCCGGTGTCAGCTCCACCCCGGCATATTTCAGAGCCGTGACATAGAGGGGTTCCCGAATGCCGCTTTCCTGGAGGAGGTTGCCGCAGAGCAGCGTGTCCGGATCTCCATCGTAAAGAATCCGTCCCTCACCCATGAGAACAATCCGGTCTACATGACGGTAGAGGACATCTTCCAGACGATGCTCAATGATGACCACAGCGCAGCCGGTGCGCTTCTGGATTTCATCAATCAGGACGATTGCCTGTTTTCCCGTAGCCGGATCCAGATTTGCCAGAGGCTCGTCAAACAGGAGCACATCCAAATCGTTCACCATCACGCCACCCAGGCTCACCCGCTGCTTTTGGCCGCCGGAGATCTCGTGGGGAGCGTGCCCCAGGACACTCTGAATATCCACAAGCTCCGCTACCCGCTCCACCTGCTCGTGGAGCTGCTGGGTGGGAACGCAGTCATTTTCCAACGCAAAGGCAATGTCCTCTGCCACAGTCAGGCCGATAAACTGGCCGTCTGCATCCTGCAGGACGGTACCAACCATTTTGGAAAGTCCGAACAAATCCAGTTTCAGAGCATCCTGGCCGCCGACAGAAAGTTTCCCCGTGGTTTTCCCCGGGTAGGAATTGGGAATCAGGCCATTGATACAGTGGGCCAGAGTGGACTTTCCACAGCCTGATGGCCCGGCAATCAGCACCTTCTCTCCCCTGCGGATCGTTAAATCGATATGGTGCAGGGTAGGCTCTGCCTGGGCGGTATATTGGAATCCAAAATCCGAGAACCGGATAACGACATCTTGTTTCAATGAAAAGTCCTCCTGCCTTTGCAGACTATCAAAAAAGCCTCACAGAGTTCACCATTTTCAGTGGCGAATAAAAAGCGATTTTCTGTCAGGGCATGTACCTGACAGAAAATACTTTACAGGCCGCATGTGTGAAATTGAGCCGTTTACAGCGGCCAAATTCTGAACGCAGCAAACTGCAATCCTGCCGGAAAAGACCGAAGAGCATTTCCGGCAAACTCGAAAGGCAGGCGATACGCCTGCCTTTGAAAGTAAAAGCTTACTCCTTGGTCAGACTGCCGGCCTTGGTCTGGGTTGCGGCGTAGGCCACGCACAACAGGCTGCCAACGATGGCCGTGGTGACGGCATTGCTGATACCGGCCATCAGACCCTGAGCAATGAGCTTATCCCAAGGCTCGCCCATCATGTATACATCCAGAACAGGCGCAACTGCCATCCAGCAGACCAGATGGCACACCAGCTGGGCAATATTGAACTTGATCAGACCCTTCTTACCCAGTTCACCTTCCTCCAGCTTCAAAACCTTGGTAGCCAGACCCATCAGCAGGCCGAAAACGCCGGAAGCAATGACCCAGCTCCACCACACGCCCCAACCGGCGGCAAAGTCGATAAGAGTGTGGCCGATCAGGCCAACCAGAACACCGGCCAGAGGGCCATAGACAACGGACAGGAAAGCCAGCAGGCCATACTGCACGGAGATGCTGGTATTGGGCACGGGGCTGGGGATGGCAACGAAACGACCCAGAACAAAGAACAGAGCCGCGCCAATGCCGATAGCAACGATGGTTTTCACGGAAAACTTTTTCATGGTTTCTACCTCCAAAATGACTATTATGTTCTGCCTTGCGGCTTAGAACCCCTTGAACGGCTCAATACGAATGTGCCAGGAATTACCGGTACCAATATTGTAAGCCCGTGCAAAGCTGCCCTGATTGATGGCCACAGCCACACAGTCCAGACTGTTCACATAAGCCAGCGCCTCTCCCACATACACATCCGCAAAGCTCTTGGCGTACTGGATGATATTGCGGTAAACACAGCGGGTATCATTTTCAATGGTAATGCTGACCCGATCTCCGTATTTCACGCCGGTTTCCTGGAACATGGTTCTGGGAATATTGGTCCAGAGGCTGCCAAAGCGGACATCCAGCACATCGATGGTTCCGCAAGCAGCACCATTTTCCAGATAAGGCTCCACGATAGGCAGTCTCACCAGAGATTCCACCGGAACCTCCGGGCCGACACCTTCAAAACCAATGATGCCGCTGGCAAGCCGGGCGCCGGTGTAGGCATAAACATCCCGGCCGTGGAACGTATAGCTCTCGCCGGATCGGGGCAGGCGGTTGATCTGCTCATCAATCTGCCGTGCCTGAGCAATACCATCCAGCCGGAGAACATGGGTCAGGGTTCCGTTATCCGGTGTAACGATATAGCGGTTATTCAGCGTTTTGATTACCACACTGCGCCGGTCAGAGCCCACGCCGGGGTCTACCACAGAAACAAACACAGTCCCTTCGGGCCAATAATTGATCGTCTGAATCAGCCGGTAGCTTGCTTCCCATACATTATAGGGAGTTATGTCATGGGTCAGGTCGTGGATTTTCAACTCCGGCTCTACACAGTAAGCCACGCCGTACATAGCGCTAACCGCGCCGTCCACCAGACCGAAGTCCGTCTGATATACCAGTGGATGCATTTTCAGCACCTCCCAACAGAATATATGCTTATAATAGTCTGTTTTACGCCAAAAGTCAATTGTATTCTTGTTTTTCACAGAAATTTGGCCATATTTTGCACAAAGCCACCGGAATATTCCCTCTTCGCAGACAAAATCCCCTCCTGCCGAAGCAGGAGGGGAAACGTTTTCAGTGGGGAAGAATCAGAACTGCTGTTCCTTCTTCTTCATGATGTAGGCAGCGGAGCCCAGACCTGCCACAGACAGGAACAGGACAGCGGCAGCGGTGCCGATCATAGCGGAGTCACCGGTCTTAGGGTTGGAGGAGTCCGCAGTGGAGGAAGCGCTGGAAGTCACCACGTAGATGAACTGAGTGCCAACACGCTCGGATTCCTGGCCAACATACAGCTCGGATTCTGCCTTCTTGGTGCTCTTATCGTTGTTCTTGTAGTACTCGATGCCTTCTTCGTCGAAGAGATAGAAGCCGCTGGTCTTCAGGGTGGACTTCTTGGTAGCGGTTCTCACCTTTGCCAGGATGTCGGTCTTGCTGATGACACCGGAGGTCTGCACCAGGCCGGTAACCTGAATGGGCTCGTTCTGAATCAGGTTCAGGTTCTTATCGTACACGATCATGTATACATCCTGGGTAGCCAGGTAAGCCTTTACGGTGGTAGCATTCCAGTCATAGATGGTCTCGCCTTCCACCAGCAGCTCACCGTTTACGTACCAATCCTGCTCTACGTCATTGATCGTAGGCAGATCGGTCAGGATCTGGCCAGCATAGAAATACCGGGTTTCGTACAGGGTATTGGAAGTGTTGTAGA
This sequence comes from uncultured Oscillospiraceae bacterium, assembly GCA_964501115.1. Taxonomy (GTDB): domain Bacteria; phylum Bacillota; class Clostridia; order Oscillospirales; family Oscillospiraceae; genus Faecousia. The sequence continues at coordinate 18,012 of CAZCRO010000023.1, read as the reverse complement.
ACTCAATGCAAACCCGCTTTGCATTCCAGACAACAACAACCTTGGTATCGCCATCCTGCACCTTGGCAGATGCGGAATTCTTTTCGGAAGACTTAACGGTGCGATCCAGCACATCGCCACGGTAGATCTTCAGGCTGGTCACGTTTCTGTTGCTCAGAGAGGAAGGAATGTTGTTGAAATATTTGTCTCCAATGTTCATGGTCTTGGTGAGAATCACCTCATTGGTAGTGCCATCGATAAAGGTAATTTCCAGAGGTTTGCTATCATTCGAAGAACCAACATTTTCGCTGGCATCCTTGGAAACGGTCACAAAAATGGTGTTGATTTCACCCTTGGCGATTTCCATCTTGGTGATGTATGTGGTGTTGCGGCTGTAGTAACCATACAGATCGTCACCCACGGTCTTTGCCAGAACATAAGCGGCGTTTGTCTTGGAGGTGGGGTTGGAACCAAAGGTCTTCAGTTCACTTTCAGACAGCTCAACCACGCCATCGGTAGCCAGGTTCATACCCTTGCAGGTGATGTAAACGTTGAATTCTTCGCCAGGCTCGGTCTCGCTGCAATTCTTGCAGACGCCCTTGCTGTCGTAGTCGTGAGGTGCATAGCCTTCGTCTTCCAGCACTTCGCCGCCTACAACATAGCCGCACTTATAGGTGATCTTCTTGGAAACACCGTAAGTGGTGCAGGTAGCCTTCTTGGCAGCCACAGTAGAAACGATTTCCTTATCGTTGTGAGGCTCGGTAGCGGTAGCGCCGCAACCAATTACAGTACACTTTACTTCGTGTCCGTTCTCATCGTAGGTGCCGGCGCAAACAACTACACAGTCATGCGCCTTCAGCGTAACCTCGATGGTGAACGTGCCGGTGCTGGAATCGTAAGTACCGATTACATCTTTGGTGTCGTAGTACTTGGTGTTGACATTCTTGCTACCAACGGCGGACAGAGCCTTCTTGGTGATCTCAATCTGCTGAGCCTCTTCCATGCTGGCATATTCGTCTACAGGGAAAGCAGAGTAGGTACCGGTGGCAACCTCTTCCCCGTTGCAAACGACCTTAATCAGGGCCGCCAGGGTCATGGACTGAGGTTCTGCGACTCCTTCTTCCGCGCCCTCCAGTTCATCGGCAAATGCGTTGAACGGGATTGCTGCGACCAGCATGATGGCAACCAGCATCAGACTGATCAGCTTTTTGCTCAGTGTCTTCATAATGTATCCTCCTAAATATAGAGATTTTACTTGCCGGTTCCCACCAGCGGTTGGAAAGTCCCCGCCGCTTGTGGTTGGCACTGGGTGCTTTCGTTTGTAGCTGTATTATATACTTTATTTTCCGTTTCGTCAAGAGGAAAATAACAAAAAATTACAAAAATAATTACAAGGCAATTACAAGTCCTTTTGTTTCTTGTTTCCGTTTCTTTTCTTTTTCCACCTTCTTTATCATTTTGTAGATATTTTTCTTGATTCAATGGCCTATTTTTCCATTTTTCATTCATTTGGTTACAAATTCGCAAACTATTTCCTCTTTTGCGTCTTTCGGAATTCTTAAGAATTGAGAATTGCTTTTCTGCCTGTTTCGTGATAGTATTTTATGGAACTTGGGAAAGCTAAGAGGGAATCCAACAGGTTGGTTACAGTAAATGGTTACATTTTGTAACCAATATTTTCTCTTTTTTCACCCCTTTGGGGACAGACGGATTGCCTCCTCTGCTACCCAGCATCATTCTCTTTCCAAAGGAGACTTTTTTATGTTCTACAAAAATGCCAGAATTTACTGCCCGGATTTTCAGTTTCATCACGGTGCCTTCCAGGTAGAGGACGGTCGCTTCGGCCAGATTCTTCCCCAGCAGGTACCGGAGGATGCCATCGATCTCCATGGAGCCACTGTAATCCCCGGTCTGATCGAAGTACACAGCCATGGTGCGCTGGACGCTGACTTTTCCGACGGTGACTATGATGGTCTGAAGCAGATGGCCCGCTACTATGCCAGCTGCGGTGTTACCTCCTTCGCCCCCGCCTCTATGACCCTGCCCTATCCGGTGCTGGCCAAGGCTTTCCAGTGTGCCTTGCAGCTGACCCGTGAGGCCCCCAAGGGTTGCAGCCGCCTGCGGGGCATCCACATGGAAGGCCCCTACTTCTCTTACAAAAAGCGTGGTGCTCAGAACCCTACCTACCTGAAGGATCCGGATTGGGAGGGTTTCCACAAGCTGTGGCAGGATTGCCAGGGACTGATCAAAATCGTGGATGTCGCCCCGGAACTTCCCGGTGCCGTGGAATTCACCCGGGAGGCCAGCAAAATCGCCACGGTATCTGTCGCCCACACCGATTCTGACTATACCCACGCCCGGGATGTCTTTGCCGCCGGTGCCACCCACCTGACCCACACCTTCAACGCAATGCCCGGCATTCATCACCGGGAACCTGGCGTAATCCCTGCCGCAGTGGAAAACAAACAGGTACGCGCCGAGCTGATTTGCGACGGCATTCATGTACACCCTGCATCTGCCCGTCTGCTGTTCTCTGCCTTTGGTGCAGAGCGCATGGTCATCGTTTCCGATTCCGGCCGCTGCGCCGGGCTGCCGGAGGGCAGCCATGTGGTGCAGGGCGGTCTGGACTGCTGGCTGCGTGACGGCGTTGCCAAGCTGGAAGATGGAACCATTGCCAGCTCTGCTACCAACCTGTGGGCCTGCCTGCAAAATGTAATCCACTGGGGCATCCCGGAAGAGGATGCCATCCGTGCTGCCAGCTATAACCCCGCCTGCGCCATCCACGCCCAGGATGAAGTCGGCTCTATCGCCACAGGCAAGGTTGCGGACTTTGTGGTTTGCAGCCCGGACTACCGGGAGAAGCAGGTTTACCTCGCCGGAGAAAAGCTGTAAAATCGCACTGTTTCCACACATACTCTACAGGTATCCGGGAGCAACTCTCCTGATTAAAAAATGAAAATGGCTGTCCCGAAGCGATTCAATCGCCATGCGGGGCAGCCATTTTTATGCGCTTGTATCTCACTCCATGTATGTCCCCGGCACACCGTTTTCTGCGGCGGGATAAAAAAAGGGCGCCGGCGCGTTTTGGGGACGCGCCGGCAATAAATGGAATGGAATGGATTGGTAAATTAAACGGGGATGGTTTCACCATCTGCCAGGACATAGGTCATGGCAATCCAGCCAATGCTGGTGCGGCCCCACATTTCGCCGCTGTAAGACTGTTGCTCATAGATCTCCAGGCGGGAGTTGACCATAATGTTGCCAACCACTGCATTGCCTACGCCGGGGTTGCTGCGCACACGGGCGGTGTAGTAGCAACGAGCCACAGTACCGGCAGTACCGGTTCCGGTAACACTCAGGCCGGTGAGGGTCACGTAGCTGGTGCAGACCCAGCCCTTATCCGTACGACCCCAGATGGAGCCATCCACCAGCTGCTGCTCGTAGATCACCACATTGGTGTACATAGGCAGGCTGCCGGTAACGGTGTAGCCATAGCCGGCACCGTTGCGCACATTCAGGTTCTTGGAATTGGTGAAGCCAACTGCCACAGCGCCAGCAGGCACGGAGGTGAGGATCGTATTACCAGCCAGGCTGCCGCTGGTCACGCCGGAGGAGGCGTTGTTACCTGCAGTGCTCAGGTCAATGTAGCTCATAGCTACCCAACCCTGATCGATACGACCCCACAGAGCATTGTCCACGGTCTTCTGCTCGTAAACTGTAACCACAGTGCCACGCTTCAAAGTAGTGGCCAATGCGTTGCTGACACCTGCATTCACACGGACATTCAGGCTGTCGGTGTTTACAACGGTGCCCTTGGTAGCGGTGGTCGTTGTGCCGGTAGTACCAGTAGTACCATTGGAACCAGTGGTACCGGTATTGCCGGTGCTGCCGGTGTTACCGGTGCTGGGAGTGGTGGTGCTGGTGGAATAGGTGCCCAGAGTAGTGCCTGCCAGGTTGACCCAGTAATCACTCTCGCCGCTGGCATCCTTCACTGCAATGCGACCCCAGACGGTGCTGCCAATCAGGCAACGCTCCATAACAACGAGCTTATCGTTGTTGCGCTTTACGAGAGCGGTCTTAGTACTCAGCTCGCCAGCCTCAGCGTACAGCTCCAGCAGATCCACATTCACAGTGGCTTCCACGCTGTCCTGGTTCACATTGGCCAGGTTGATCCAGCCGGTTTCTTCTCCAACGGTCACCTTGCCCCAGGTAGTGCCATCCGCACTGTACCAGGTATCCACGGATACGCTCTGCTTCTTGGAGAGCTTGACCAGTTTCTTGCTTGCCTCATCGGGCTTTTCAAATACGTCGGTTGCGGCATTGGTCTTGCCGGTGATGGGAGTCTTGCCCACGGAAGTACCATAGTTACCGCCGCTGATCTGGATGGTCAGCTTCAGGTTGTTCATCTGTACATAGCCGCCGGTGGTCAGCTCGCCCCAGACATAGATACCGTCGGTGGTCTGGCCGTCTTCCTTAATGGTTACGCTGGTATTCAGCACCAGGGAAGTCTTGCGGTTACTATCCAGAGAAGCCGTTTCATATACATTCAGGGTATTTACAGCGACTGTGCCGCTGATGGCGGGCAGAGTCACGTTGTTGCCCTTTACCCAACCGGTATAGCTGCCTACGCTGGTCTTATACCAGACAGTGTTATTGATCACGGTACGGTCGGTAATGGTGAACTCACGGCCTTCTACCATGGTGATCAGTTCCGTGCCGGGCTTTTCCAGGGCGGACGCATACACGGTAGCCTCTCCGCCGTCTACCTTGCCCACTACCGTCACATCGGTGTAGGTCTTTACGGGAGTTTCGGTGCTGGAAGAACCGGTATTGGTGCCATCCAGCTTGCCGGACTTGATTTCTTCTTCAGCGCCGGCATCCAGCTTCACATACTGCATGTAGACCCAGCCCTTGCCGGAGACAAAGCCCCAGCCGTTTTCCAGCTTGGTCACAGCCACACGGCTGTTCAGAGCGATGGTACCCAGCAGCTTGCCGGAAATATCGGCCGCGTCACGGACATTTACACCAACAGAGCAGTTGACAACCGTGCCGTTTACCTTTGCGTTAGGGGTGCTGCTGTTGGAGGAACCGGCGGAACCGGAGGTGATCTGCACATAGGTCATGCAAACCCAGCCGTCCTTACCGTTGTACTTGATACGACCCCAGGAGGCGCCATTGTGATCGCCGATTTCGTAGAACTCCAGCTTGGTGCCGGTGGGAATAGAACCCAGCAGGTTCAGAATACTCACTTCCGGAGCCTTGCGCACATTCAGGTTGATAGAGCTGGAAACCACGCCTGTAGCAATTACGGTGTTGCTGCCGGAAGCGCTACCGGAGGTATTGCCGGTAGAAGTGCCGGATGCCAGAGCTACATAGCTCATGTCGATGTAACCGGCGCCGGTCAGACCCAGACGGGTGGCTTCCTCTACATCGATGTAGCCACGGGTGATCTTCTTACCCTCCCAAGTGAAGGGGCTTTCGTTCTTGCCGGTAGCTGCGTTATAAATGTAATAGAAATTGATCTTGGTGCCCTTGGGCAGGTTGCCTACGGAATGGTTTGCATCGTCACGGACGATGGTGCTGACCTTGGCGGTAACGGTACCTACATCGGCCAGTTCCTTCTCAGGTGCGTCAGCCTCACTCAGATCACCCAGTTCATCACCACAACCAAATACGGGAATGGTGGAAACATCACTGCCGTTGAGCTGTACCCACTTGTTTTCTGTGGCGCTGATGCGACCCCAGCCGCTTGCTTCGTTACGGTAGATATACAGGGTGTCGCCCTTATTCACAGAACCGATAACCGCACTGGTATCGGAATGACCATTGCGGACATTCAGGCTGCCGTCAGTCTTCACAGTACCAATGGCCTGCAGACCCTTATAGCCGGTGTATACGGGAATGGAACCACCATTCAGCTCCACGTTGGCGATAGCCACATAGTAGGGTCCGCTATCTGCGGTATTGCCGTAAACATCCTGGAAGCTTTCCACTTCATAACGGTTGCCGTACTTTACATTGGCAAAATTAAAGGTAACGCCCTTGGCCAGGTACATGACCACGTTGTTGCCGCTGGCGCTGTCGTAAACAGGAGTCAGATCCTTGGTAATACGACCCTGATCCGCAGAGGGGCTGAGCTTGGCAGTGGACACAGTTTCTACCGTGCCGCAACCGGAGCAGGTACGCTTTGCACTGCCATAGCTGGAAACGGTGGCAGCCTTCACGATCTCCCACTCACCCCAGGTGTGATCCATGGGATCGTCCAGATACTCAAACTGCTCATATCCGCAACCGGGCATATTGCAGGTGTACTTCACATAGCCATAGTTCTTGGGAGAGCAGCTGGCGGAAAATACGGAAGAGATCCGAGTGCTGGTGGAATCGTTGTTGAAGCTGTGGCTGTGTGCGCCTAAGCCTGCGCCCTCAGCTTCTTCATTGGGCATGGTAAAAGTCTTGCCGCAATCCTCGCAGGTGTACTTCACATCCCCATCGTCGAAAACCTTCGTCTCCACATAGGTATGACCGTTCATAGGAGCGAAGTCCCCATAGAACTTGTACCCACAGGTGGTGCAGGTATAGGTGGTGTAGCCGGCAGTGGTACAGGTAGGCTCTACGACCTTCTGCGTCACTTCGCTACTGGAGGCGCTGGTGGAATGGTTGCAGACGATATTGATTCCGTCGTCAGCCATAGACACTACAGGCATTGCCAAAACCATGGCAATCACCAGAAGTGCCGACAAAGCGCGCTTCATGTTTGTTTTCATAATGTGTTTCCTCCAATCCAAATTATCCATTTATATCCATTTATTCCAAAATTTCCATTATTCCCAATCGGATGTGTCCATATCTATATAATCCATACACACCCAGCCCTGGGAGGTTTTGCCCCACCAGGTTCCATTCACTTTGGTCTGCTCCAAAATGCTGACCTTCGTTCCCGGTGCCAATCTGGCCACCAGGGGCTTGCTCGTTCCTGCACCGGAGCGAACATTCAGATATGTGGTGCTGATCACCTTCCCGGTTCCCGCACCGGAGGAAGTGTCTTCGCCTTCCACGCTTACATAGCTCATGCAAACCCACTGACTGGTTCCAATACGGCCCCAGCGAAGGTTGTTCGCCGTTTTATATTCGTAGATTTTCACCGTAGTTCCCTTGCTCAGGAACTTTACACTGGAAAAGGCTGTGCCCGGGCCGGAGCGAACATTCAACAGGCTGGCCGTTACCTTGCCGGTATCGTCTGCCGTGGAATCTTCCTCTTCCCCATCCAGGGTGATATAGTCCATGCACACCCACCGGCCTGTACCGATGCGGCCCCACTTGGTACCATTGGTGCTTTTTTGCTGATACACGGTCACCTTGCTTCCCGGTGCCATTGTGTCCACCCGCTGGTAGGTCGTACCGGGACCGGAACGAACATTCAGCGCTGTATTGCTGCTGACCTTTCCGGAAAGCTCTGTGTCGTTTTCCTCGCTGCTGTCCTGACTGTTCAGCCGGACATATGCCATACAGATCCACTGATTGGGCCCGATGCGGCCCCAATTCAGGCTGCCTACACTTTTTTGCTGGTATACTTTTACCTTCGTGCCACTGTGCAGCTGGGTTACCACACCATACTGGGTACCGGCATTGGAACGAACATTTACATTGTTGGTCGTAACCGTACCTTCCTTGTAGGTTCCATCATCGGTTTCGTCTTCCTCGTCCAGGTCTACATATTCCATGCAGATCCAGCCCTTGGAGATGCGTCCCCATTTATAGCCACCTACGGTGGTGATTTCATAGATCTCAACCTTGGTACCATCCACCAGCTTACCTACCAGAGCATTTCCGGTTCCGGCCGCCTTGCGGATGTTCACATAGGTCGTGCAGTCAATGTATCCGGTGGCAACCACTTCCTCAGTATCCTCGGAAACGCTGCCGTTGGAATGGTACTGGGCATACAGGGTTTTCCCTGCGGTGGCGCTGGTCAGCTTCTCCACCTTGGTGCCGCCATTCTTCTGGGTGTACCAACCGGCAAACTCGTAGCCACTCTTCTTGGGATCAGCCACCAGAATGTCCGTGCTGCCGGATTTCCTGTATCCCTGCATTTTATCTTCTCCGCTGGTTCCGGGTGTTCCACCGTTGGCATCGAAGATGGTGTATGTATAGGTACTGCTCTTTTTATTGTATATACCGTTGAGGTACATATCTGCCTCTGCCATCCGGCGGCTCAGCAACCCCGGATCCGGTGAAGCACCGTTGTTAGCCCAGAGGCTGATAGCAAACAGGAACTGTTCTTCCGTTGTGCCCTTGGTAATGGCATCCCGCAGCCGTCCAGTCTGATTCATCCACAGGATGCCGCAGTTATAAGAAAAGCAAGCCAGTGCATCGAACTGACCCTGATTCAGGCTCAGGCCGTATCTCGTGGCGAACTTCTGAATGGCAGCTTCTACATATTCCAGGTGCTCCCGCAGTGCCAGGTCTGCCTCTTCCCGGGTAATGGTATCTCCCTCTTTCGCTGAAGTACCATAGCCGATGCTCCACTGGCCGCCGCTTATGTAAGCCTGAGAGCGGAACCCTTCCAGTTCTTTGATACAAGCGATTACATCCTCACTGGCGGTAGTAACCCCTGCCGCACTGGCTGTAACCGCTCCGGCGGGAAGCATTGCTACCAGAAGCACCAGCGCCAACAGGAGCGACAAGAATCTAACTTTCATGGGACACTTCCCTCCTTTGTCTCTAATGTACTGGTATTATAACAGAAGTGATTACAAATTGCAACCCCTATTTTCAAAATAATTACACTTTTGTAACTCTTTTGTTTCCATGCTTTTCTTTTTCCCCTTTATATCCCCCGTGCAATCCGATTATTTCCCAGTTTATCTCAAAATAATTTCCATTTTTGATACATTTTGTTACTTTTCCCGTTCCCTTGACATTTCTTTCATCCCTTGTTATACTGCCTTTATCCAATAACACTCCCAGGCGCTCAATGCGCCATACTATATATAATTAGGAGACAAGCTTATGAAAAAAGCATTGATCGGCATGAGCGGCGGCGTAGACAGCTCCGTGGCCGCCTATTTGACAATGGAAGCCGGATACCAATGTATCGGCGCCACCATGCGCCTGTTCAGCAACGATATTTTGCCGGAGGAGCAGGAAAGCACTTGCTGTTCACTGGACGATGTAGAAGATGCCCGCAGCGTGGCCCGGCGTATGGGCATCCCCCACTATACCTTTAACCTGCAGGAGGATTTTCGCCGGGATGTTATGGAAAAGTTCGTCCGCTGCTATGAATCCGGACAGACCCCCAGCCCTTGTATCGACTGCAACCGCTACCTGAAATTCGGTACACTGCTGCGCCGTGCCCAGGAGCTTGGCTGCACCCATGTGGTCACCGGCCACTATGCCCGCATTCGCCGGGATCCGGACAGCGGCCGGTATCTGCTCTACCGGGCAGCAGACCGGCAGAAGGATCAGAGCTACTTTCTCTATCCTCTGAACCAGGAAATGCTTTCCCACGCTCTGTTCCCTCTTGGAGAACTGACGAAACCCCAGGTTCGGGAAATTGCCCAAAACCAGGGATTCATCACCGCCAGGAAGCACGACAGTCAGGACATCTGTTTCGTACCCGACGGGGACTATGTAGCCTTTATGGAGCGCTTTACCGGTAAACACTATCCCAAGGGGAAGTATCTGGATCTGCAGGGGAATATTCTCGGACAACACCAGGGCGCTGTATGCTACACCATTGGCCAGCGCAAGGGACTGGGCATCGCCCTGGGTGCTCCCGCCTACGTGTGTGGCAAGGATATGGCCGCAAACACTGTTACCCTGGGGCCTAACGAGGCCTTGTTCGCCAGGGGACTGCTCGCCGGGGACTGGAACTGGTTCCCCTTCCCCCAGCTGGAGCAGAGCATAGCCGTCACCGCCAAGATCCGCAACAGCCAGCAGGATTTCCCCGCAACCGTATATCCGGAGGAAAATGGTCAGGCACGGGTAATTTTTGAAACACCCCAGCGCGCCACCACTCCCGGCCAGGCTGTAGTGCTCTACGATGGCGATATGGTTGTCGGCGGAGGCACCATCCTTCAGGCCATAAAAGACTGAGAAAACCAAAAACAGCCGCAATCCCGAACGGATTGCGGCTGCGTTTTTGTTTATTAGCCCTTGACAGCACCGGCGGTGATACCGCTTACGATGTACTTCTGCATGCACAGGTACAGAATCAGGATGGGGATCATCGCCATGATAAAGAAGGCGAAAGCCTCGTTCAGCATGGAGGTGTTCTCATTAAAGTAGATAATCTGTGCCAGAGTCAGGGTGAAGGACTGCTTCTTTCTCAGCAGGATGATGGAAGTACCGTAGTCATTCCAAATGAACAGTGTGTTCAGAACCAGCTGGGTAACATTGATGGGGGTCATCAGGGGGAAGACCACCTTCCAGAAGCACTGGAAGCGGGTGCAGCCATCGATCATGGATGCTTCTTCCAAATCACGGGGAACTGTCTTAATGAATCCGGTTACAGCCGTCAGGCTGATGGAAATCTGCAAACCGGCACGGGCAATGATAAATCCGATGTTGGTGCTAACCAAACCCGCATTGTACCAGTTGATGTACAGGGGCAACTCAAAGCACTGGAAGGGAATCAACAAGCCCAGGGTAAGCACGGCGTACAAGAAGTTGTAGAAGGGAGTCTCATACCGAGCCAAAACCCAGCTGGCCATGGAGGTAATCGCCATCAGCAGCAGGACGGTAGGCAGGGTATTGATGATGCTGTTCTTGTAACCGATGAGGAAGCTTTCATTCTCAAAGATAACCCGCAGGTAGTTATCCCAGGTGGGATTCGTAGGCCAGGCCAAACGGTTGGCCGTAATGGCATTGGGCTGGCGGAAGGAATACAGGATTGCCACATAGAAGGGCAAAACTACGATAATCATTACCAGCAGAATCAGCACTTTCTGGGCAATGCCGGAAATCTTTTTCTGCGTGTGCCGGTCTACCAGACGACGGGGGCGAGATACAGTGGAAGCAGTAGTAGTTGCCATTATTGCTCAACCTCCATTTTTCTCAGGGTACGGGTAACGATCTGAGTCAGGGTGACCAGAATAATCGTCAGGATGATGGCAGCGGCCTGACCTAAGCCGGCCTTGTTATTGGAGAAGATGCTGTCGTAAACATAAACAGCGGTAAACTGGCCTTCCTTGGCGTTTCTCGCAACAGCCATGGGCATATCGAAGGTACGCAGACCCCAAGCCAGCAGCAGAGTAATGTTGGTGGTAAAAGCGGGAACGATGTTGGGAACCGTAACGTTCCAGAACTGTCTCCACTTGCTGGCACCGTCCACGGTGGCAGCTTCGTAGTAATCCTTCGGGACAGCTTGCAGACCAGCGATGTAAATCAACATCGTGTAGCCCATATCACGCCAGGCGCCGATAATAACCATGCCGTAGACGATCTGGCCGGGCATACCCAGAGGAGAGACAAGACCAGTCAATGTACCGTAAACATCGGTAAAAACGTAGGACCAAACAATGGAACCTGCGGTAACAGACACAGTAAAGGGCAGGAACAGAACCGTTCTTGCAATGTTATTGAACCAGGAAGACTCGTGAATCAGAAGCGCCAGCATCAGACCCATAAAGTTGGCAGACAGCATGTACAAAATGGTATACTTGAACGTAACCAGCAGAGATTCCTGGAAATACTTGTTTTTAATCAGGTAGATGTAGTTCTTCAATCCGTTAAATTCCCGGTTTTCGCTGACAATACTCTTCCAGTTAGTGAAGGAGTAGGGAATACCCTGGATGAAGGGGATCAGCACAACGACAGTGAAAAGCAGAATGGTTGGCAGCAGGAACATCATGTTGCCGCCATGGGTTCGAACGGCACGGGGGCTAAGCCGCTTTGGCGCATTCATTTTTCGCATACACACACCTCTAAGAACAGCGGCCGGTTGGCCGGAAATGGGGGAAGCACTGTTTTATTCTGGTCGCACAGGGCTTCAGTCCCAGCCACAGGCGATTGGTTTCTCTCTTTTCAAAGGGATCTTCGAATATTTGGTGGGCGCAGTCCGTGAGGACCGCGCCCACCCGGCTCATTTAATTATCCTATCAGCTTATTGGAGGTAACTGATAAAGAAGATTACAGGTTGGCCTGTGCGAATTCTTCGTCGAACAGCTCCTGCATGTATTCGATGCAGCTCTCAACGGAGTCAACGCCATCAGTGGGGTTACCGGTGCAGCAGTAGGTTGCGAAAGCAGTCAGAGCCTTGCGGTAAGCGGAGGTGTAGGCGGAGGAGAAGGGAGCGGTGAATTCACCGTAGCCGATCGCATTGCCGGAAGCCTTTACGCCCAGGATGGTCTTCAGGAAGTCGGTGGTGTTGTCGGTGGTAGCACCGGTGATGCAGGGCTGCATGGTAGCATCGGACCAAGTGCCCATGTGCTCAGTCAGGAAGAACTCCATAAACTTAACAGCCCAGTCAGCATTCTCAGCCTTGGGGTTAACCATGAAGGCCTGGTCGACCTGAACGTTCATAACGGGGTCAGCGCCGGTGTCGTCAGTGGGAACGAAGAAGAAGCCGTAGTCGAAGTCAGCGGACTTCAGGCCTTCGATGGAGCCGTAGTTCCAGGTGCCCTGGTACAGCATGCCAGCCTGGCCGGACAGGAAGACTTCGTTAGCATCGGACTGCTTGTTGGAGGTAGCGTCGTTACGAGCCCAGCCGGAACCCATACGCTTGCCCCAAGCTTCCAGACCTTCTGCGAAGTAGGGATAGTCAGCGACCTTCTTTTCGCCGCTCATCAGCTTTTCGAACATGTCGTTGTCGCCATTCTGGATGGCCTTGGTCCAAACGATAGGACGCATTTCAATATCAACGGAAGCACCGTCGGAGTACCACTGTGCCCAAGGAGCATAGCCGGCATCCTTCAGCTTCTGGCAGACATCCAGCAGCTCGGTCTCGGTGGTGGGAACTTCCAGATTCAGCTCAGCAAAGATGGTCTTGTTGTAGTAAACGCCCCAGGTCTTGAAGTCCACGGGGAAAGCGTACCACTTGCCCTGGTAGGACACGTCGCCCATGTCAGCCTGAGTCAGGCCCAGACCCTCGATAACGGCATTGCCGGTCAGGTCCATGACGTAACCGCCGTCGATCAGGTCGGTGTACAGGCCGGGGTTGCCCATCATGATTTCGGGCATATCGCCGGAAGCGATAGCGGTCTGCAGCTGTGCGAAGTAGTCAGTGCCCTGGGAGTAGGCGCTATTCTCGAAGGTAACATTGGGGTACAGCTTGGTGAATTCATTCTCAATCTTTTCCAGGCCGGCGGACTTGTTGCCTTCTACCATGTAGTGCAGAACATGGATGGTCACAGGCTCGTCGGTAGCGGGTTCCGCAGCGGCGGTAGTGGCAGGAGCAGCAGTTTCTTCACTCTTGGGGGCTTCGGTAGCAGCGGGTTCGCTCTTTGCGCCACAGGCAACCATGCTCAGTACCATGATAGCAGCAAGAAGCAGTGCAAGTAGTTTTTTCATTTGTGTTCCTCCTCAGTTTGAGTTTGTTTAACAGTTTTTTGCGGTTCTTGTCGGTTTCAACAATTGCCTTATCTGTTATGATCATATTATAGTCGATATTGTCCAGCTTTACAATCAACTTTACCTACGATTGTCTATACCAAACTTATTATTTTTAACACGTTTCACAAAAACTATTAATATATAGGTGAAAAGATATATATCCCCATTACAGCTTTACCAAGCCATGGGAGATTTTCCGGAGACAACTTGTTCAAACTGCCTTTTCTCCCCGAACGTATACTTCCTTTACCTGGAAGTCCGGTGTCATAATCACTACGTCCGCATCTTTTCCCACTTCCAGAGAACCTTTTCTTTCGGCTACGCCGCACAGCCGTGCCGGCGTGAGAGAGAGCATCCTGCTCACCTGCTCCAGGGGAATGCCGTAGCGCACATGGGCAGTACGCAGGCATCTGTCCATGGTGGCGATGGAACCGGCGTAGGAGCTCAAATCCGTCAGCTGTGCCACATCGTCTTTGATCACCACAGGCACACCGGTGGTACGGGCACCCAGAGTGGATGTTTCGCAGTCTACCCCCGCTGCCCGCATGGCATCGGTGATCAGGGCAATTTTATCCGCACCCTTGATCCGCAGTGCCAGCAGCATGGACTCTCTGGGAATATGGCAGCCATCTCCGATCAACTCGATGGTCACATCATCCCGCAGGTAGGTTGCCTCGATAATACCGGAATGGACAATGCCTTCTTTTTTATGGAAGGTTGTACAGGCATTGTAAAAATGGGTCACGTGAGAGAAGCCCCAGTCGTAGGCCTGCAGAGCCTGGGTCGCCGTTGCGCCGCTGTGTGCCAGAGAGGCCATCACACCCCGCTGTTCCATCACCTGGGCAAACAACTCCATATTGTCCAGCTCCGGTGCGGCATCCCAGCGGAGGATCCAACCCTTTGCCCGATCCAGGATTCTTTCCAAATCCTCACGGGTGGGAATGCGTTGCTCCCCGATAGGCTGCGCACCTTTCGATGCCGCGGAAAAATAGGGGCCTTCCAGGTGCATTCCCAGAAGTTCCGCCCCACCGGCAGGGCACTTGTCCGCAGCCAGGAACAAATCAATGGTCTTTTCCAGCAGTGTGTCCGGACAGGTCATGGTAGTCGGGCACAGGGCTGTGGTACCATGGGCGCAGTGAGCACGGGCAATCACAGAAAACGCCGCCGGATCCTCATCCATAAAGTCGCTGTCTCCGCCGCCATGGACATGCATATCCACAAAGCCCGGGAGAATATAGCCCCCCTGTGCATCCACGTATACTGCATCTGCCGGGCAGGGCTGGTTCACCTGGAGAATCTTTCCCTCTTCCAGCAGGACGGAGCCGTTCTCAACCACAGCGTCCGGCAAAACGATCTGGCCGTTGCCGATCCAAATTTTGGACATAATCAGCTTCCTTCTTTCTAAAAAAGCAGGGCACTGCCAAAGTACAGTGCCCTGCCGTTATGATTATTTATTGTATACCCGGATTTCCGGTACCACGGGGGTGGTAGCAGCCAGGGCGATGGCATAGATCTTGGCATCGGGATGGTTCTGGAACAGGGATACGGGCACCTTGCAGCTGACGGGGCCATGGAGTGCCTTGCGCAGCATGGCAGCATTCCAGTCACGAGGCATGCACATACGCACCTTTGCTGCGTGGTAAATCTCCTTCATACCTACGGTGATGCACAGATCAGGGATTGCATCCAGATCCGCACCGGCGTTCATAAAGGCATTGATGGTTTTGGTCTCCCGTGCCAGCTTCAGCACACGGGTGGGACGCTGCAGGAATTCTTCATCGGTGCATTCTTCGCCGGGTTCGGGGGGCTCGTTGAAGGCAATATGGCCGGTGATGCCAACGCCACCCCAGCACATATCCAGCTTACCCAGCTTCTGGATCAGCTCCCAAATATAGCCCTCGTTACCGGGCTCCGGGAAAATGCGCTGCTCTTCCGGCATCAGCAGTTCCGGATCTACCAGACCGTAGAAAATACGATCCATGCCGCCACGGAAGGACAGAGGATCCGTCTTCGGCAGATACGCACCATTGGCATCCAGATACTCGTCCATGTTGATGAACCAGCAGTTCTTCAGGCTGACTCGATGCTTATTGATCAAATCTACCAGTCTTGCATAGGGTCCGAGAGGGCCATAGGGAACGATCATAACGGTCTTTTCTCCCTTGGCATTGTTCTCCTGGATCAGTTCCATAACCTCAATGGCCATCTTCCAGTACAGATCTACCTCTGTCTCACACAGCTCTACCTTAATATTACTTCCCTGCCCCAACTGGCTGGCAGGTACGGTGCGATAATCTACCATGCTGAAATCCTCCTGTTAACGATTTTGGTTTTGGCATTGTGCCGAACCTATGGTCACATTCTATCTCTTTTTTCAGCATTTCACAATATATTCAACTTACACCTCCTTTATAAAATCCATGTTTTTTCCCGCGTCAATGGCTGCCATTTTTTAACACCTTGCAATTTCTCATTTCTTGAAGTAATATAGTGAAAACACAACACCGGGGGTGGTTCCCCGGAAAGGAGAAGTGAAAAATGTCCGGTCTTGTTTGTCTGGGAGAGATTCTTATTGATTTTACCCCTTGCGGGAAGAACAGCCAGGGTATGGCACTGTTTGCCCAAAACCCCGGCGGTGCCCCTGCCAACGTATTGGCTATGAACGCCAAACTGGGAGGCCGCTCTGCCTTCATCGGAAAAGTTGGTGCAGATGCCTTCGGTACCTTTTTGAAACAAACCCTGGAGTCCCTCCGCATCGACACCACCGGGCTGGTGACCAACCCGGAAATTCCCACCACGCTGGCCTTTGTGCAGCTGGATGCACACGGTGACCGCTCCTTCACCTTCTACCGCAAGCCCGGTGCGGATCTTCGGCTGACCTGGGAGGATGTTTGCAAAGAACGTATTGCCCAGTGTGATATTTTCCACTTTGGTTCCCTATCCCTGACTGATGAGCCATGCCGCAGTGCCACCTTAAACGCCCTCCGTTACGCCAAATCCCTGGACAAAACCATCAGCTTTGATCCCAATTACCGTCCCCTGCTTTGGCAGGATCTTTCCACTGCCAGACACTGGATGACCACCGGACTCCGGGAGGCGGATATAGTAAAGGTATCCGAAGAAGAGATGACCCTGCTCACCGGAGAGACCGATCCGGAAACCGGATCTCTTCGCCTGCTGGAAATGGGGCCGCAGATCGTCCTTGTCACTTTGGGGGCTGACGGTTCCTATTACCGCAACGCCGCCGGGCATGGCCGTATTCCCGCCTGCAAGGTTCACACAGTAGATACCACCGGTGCCGGAGACGCGTTTATGGGTGCCATGCTCTGGCAGCTGAATACCATCCCCAAAAACGAGCTGGCAAATACAGTGCTTTCTCCCCTCGTCACCTTTGCCAACGCCGCAGGCGGCCTGACCACCACCAAGCCGGGCGCCATCCCAGCACTGCCAACCCTGGCAGATATACAAAGCAGCCTGAACAAATAACGCAAACAGCTGCCCCCGCAAGCGCCCGTACCAAAAGCACGGAATGAAAACAGCTGCACCACTTCAATTCCCAATGACAGAAGAAAACCGGCAAATACTGTTCTTCCCATCTACCACATTGACCGGATCGTGCAGGAAACCGGAAAGCCCTTTGGCGATGGTTCCCACATCATCTACGTCAATGCCCAGCATAAAAATGATACCCCACTTGGAAAACTGATGCACGACTTTTCCTGTACCCGTGCCGAGGATATGAACTACCCGGTTCTGGCAGAACGTGTGCGGTATTTCAAGGAAGACGTGAAAGGAGCGACAACCATGTGTAGAGAAGTTGAAAAAATTGCAATGGAAGAACGTATGCAGGGACGTGCTGAAGGCATGGAGAAAGGTCTCGCTGAGGGCATGGAGAAAGGTCTTGCAAAAGGCATAGAGAAAGGACGCTCAGAAGGCATAATTACCTCAATTCGTGCTTTGATGAAAGGTCAGTCCATTTCTGCGGATGATGCAATGCAAATGCTTCAGGTTCCAGAAGGAGATAAGGAAACCTATCACAGACTACTGAACCAGTAATTATGTGTAGAGAAATTGAAAAATTAGCAATGGAAGAGCGTATTAAAATCACTCTTTCTGCACTACGTTCTGTGATTGAAGAATTCTCCGTTTCTGTAGACGATGCTATGCGGATTTTGAAGGTTCCGGAAGCAGATAAAGAAACCTATCGCAAACTGCTTAACCAGCGATCATGCGCAAGATTATTGCACTTCTTGGCGCACGCTTAAAACCTTAATCCACTGTTTTAGAAAGGATGTCACCGCTGGTGGCATCCTTTTTCACATAAGTAAGTTGCGGGAACTGTTCCATGGTACGGGTCTGTGTCTGCAAATCCTTCACAAGGTGAGGTAATGTCAAGAGTTATGCGCAAAATTGATTTTAGTCTTTGGTAAAAATCTATTACAGGGGGCGGTTGACCGCCCCTTGTCTACTTGATAAGCGGGCAGG
>CAZCRO010000022.1:0-27144 GCA_964501115.1 uncultured Oscillospiraceae bacterium | reverse complement strand
TCAATCTCTTCACCGCCGACGGCAATACCAATATCCTCACCGGCGTCTGCAACGACAATATCCAGTCCTGAAAAGGAGGCGGAAACGATGGCAAAAATGTGGAAAAAACCACGGACGCACGGGAAAATGGAAATCTGGACGGTGTTCACCCTGCTGTTTCTGGCGATGTTCGCACTGTTTCTGGTCTACCCCCTGGGCGGCCTGCTGAAAGAATCCATCTATTCTCCGGAGGGAACTTTGACGCTGGATAACTTTAAAAAGTTTTTCTCTTCCGGCTTCTATACCAATACGATTCTGAACTCGGTAAAGGTGACGCTGTCTGTTACGGCAACTTCCCTGCTGCTGGGCATTCCCTTCGCCTATTTTTATTCCTTCTATCACATCCGGGGGCGCAGGTTCCTGTTTGTTGTGTCCATCCTTTGCTGCATGTCGGCCCCGTTCATTGGTGCCTACTCCTGGGTCATGCTTTTGGGACGCAGCGGTGTCATCACCAAGTTCCTGGAAGGAACCTTCGGGATCCACATGGGCACCATTTACGGCTTCAAAGGCATTCTGCTGGTGCAGTCGCTGAAGTATTTCCCCCTGGTATTCATCTATATGAACGGCGCCTTTAAGAATATCGACAATACCCTGATGGAGGCATCCGCCAACATGGGCTGCACCGGTATCCGGCGTCTGTTCCGTATTGTGTTAAGCCTGTCCATGCCCACCATTCTGGCGGCAGCGCTGATGGTATTCATGCAGGCCTTTGCCGACTTTGGCACACCCATGCTGCTGGGCGAAGGCTACCAGACCTTCCCGGTGCTGATTTACAACCAGTACCTGGGCGAAACCGGACAAAACTACAATTTTGCCGCGGCGCTGGCGGTCATTGCCATTGTGGTTACGGCGCTGGTGTTCTTCTTCCAGAAGTGGGCAACCAATAAGTTCAAGTTCTCCATGAGCGCCCTGCATCCTGTGGAAAAGAAACCGGCAAAGGGCATAAGCGGTGTGCTGATGCATGCTTACTGTTATATCCTGGTGGGGATTGCCTTTATGCCCCAGCTGTACATCATTTACCTGTCCTTCCGCAATTGCTCCGGCGCAGTGTTCAAGCCCGGCTATTCCCTTGTAAACTACCGGGAGGCGCTGAACAAGCTGCTCCTGCGGTCTATAAAGAATACCACGCTGCTGGGTATCCTCTCTCTGGCACTGATCATCGTTATAGCTGTGCTCATTGCCTATCTGGTGGTGCGCCGTGCCAATGTGCTGAACAATGCCATTGATACCATGGCCATGCTGCCGTATATCATGCCCGGTGCGGTAATCGGTCTGGCGCTGCTGATCGCTTTCGGCAAAAAGCCCTTTGCCCTGACCGGAACCATGACCATCATGGTCATTGCTCTGGTGATCCGGCGCTTGCCCTATACCATCCGCAGTGCGACGGCAACGTTGATGCAAATATCTCCAAGCATAGAAGAGGCGGCCATCAGCCTGGGAGCGAACAAGGTGAAAACCTTCCTGACGGTTACGGTGCCTATGATGGCCAATGGCATTCTCTCCGGCGCTATTTTGAGCTGGGTGGCCATTGTTACGGAATTGTCCTCCGCCATCATCCTGTATAACAACAAGAGCATTACGCTGACCATGTCCACCTATGTGGCCATCACCCGGGGCAAATATGGCCAGGCTGCGGCCTTTGCGGCAATCCTGACCGCCATCACCACGGTTTCCCTGATTATCTACATCGCCATCAGTAAAAATGAGGATGTAGAGCTGTAACAAGGCTTATATGCAGAAAAGCTGCAATAAGAATAAAACAAAATGTAAAGGAGCAGAAAAAATGAAACGTATCTTGTCCCTGATTCTTGCGCTGACCATGGTTCTCGCCCTGTGCGCCTGCGGCGCCAGCGAAACCCCTGCTGCCACCCAGGCACCCGCTACCAATCCCGCAGATTCCGCATCCGACACCCAGGCTGCCCAGCAGCCGAAAATTGAAGGGCCTCTGGTTATTTGCTCCTCTGCAACCGACCTGGACCTGGAAGCCATTCAGGTTGGCTTCAATGAGCTGTATCCCGATGTAGAAATCGAGTTCATTACCTGCTCTGCCGGTGAGGGTGTTGCCCGTGTACAGGCAGAGGGAGAAAATCCTTCTATCGATGTATTCTACTCCGGCCTGAACCAGGCGGACGGCAACAAGTATGCTGATGTGTTTGAAGCATATGTCTCTCCCTACGACAGCGAGATGCCCGAGCAGTACCGCTCCAACAATGGTTTCTACAACTACGATCACCTGTCCTCTGTGGTTTTCTGCGTCAACACGGATCTGGAAAAGGAGCTGGATATGGAAATCAAGGGTTATGCGGATCTGCTGAACCCTGCCCTGAAGGGCAAAATCGTTTTCTCCGATCCTACTTCCTCCTCTGCCGCATGGAATAACCTGTCCAATATTTTTGCTGCCTTCGGCAATGACTCCGAGGAAGCATGGGATGTCATCGAAGGTCTGCTGGCAAACGGAATGATCGTGGCCGGTTCTTCCTCCGCCTGCTTCAAGTCTGTACAGCAGGGCGAATATGTGGTCGGCCTGACCTATGAAGACGGCGCTTCCACGCTGCTGAAGGATGGTGCGCAGAACATCAAGATGGTCTATCCCGCAGAAGGTTCCTCCGCATTCGCTTTCGCCGCTGCCATCGTAAAGAATGCCCCGCATATGGATGCCGCCAAGGCAATGATCGATTATCTCCAGAGCGCTGAGGGTCAGTCCTTCCGTGCCAACTATGTAGGTACCGTCCGCTTCACCAATGAGCAGGTCGTGGTGGAAGAGAGCTACCTGCCTGACAGCGCCGGAATCAATTGGGTCACCCGGGACATCGACTGGCTGATCGAGAACAAGACGGCGATGCTGGAAAAGTGGACTGAACTGTATACCAAGTATAACGGCTGATACCCCTTTCAGGAATTCCGGTGAAGCGGTGGAAAAGCTGCTTCACCGGAATTTCCCAAACCAAAATAGAAAAGAGTGTTTATTGCATGAGTGTGATTACAATTGTAGGTGCCGGTATGATGGGCTCCGCCATGTGCTTCCCTGCCTGTGACAACGGGCATACGGTTCGCCTGGTGGGTTCTCCCCTGGATCGGGACATCATCACCCGGGCGCAGAAAGACGGCTATCATATTACCCTGAAGCGCCAGCTTCCGGAGGGGGTACAGCCCTTCCAGATTGACCAGCTGGAGGAAGCTCTGCAGGGTGCTGAGCTTGTGATCAGCGGCGTCAGCAGCTTTGGTGCGGACTGGTTTGAGCAGACGGTGCTCCCCCTTCTGGGAGAAGAGCAGCCGGTGCTTTCCGTAACGAAGGGACTGGAACTGCAGGATGACGGAACCTTGCTTCCTCTTCCTGTGGCGATGACGAACCGGGCAAAGAAGAAGGTCAGCCTGAATGCGGTAGGCGGCCCCGTGATCAGCTTTGAGCTGGCGGACCGGCAGCAGACAGAAATTGCCTTCTGCGGTACCGATGTGGATGTGCTGAAAAAAATCAAGAGCCTGTTGGAAACAGACTATTATCATATTTCTCTGACTACGGATGTTGCGGGTTTGGAATGTGCCGTTGCCATGAAGAACTGCTATGCTCTGGGCGTTGCCCTGGCCATTGGTCTGAATGAGCAGAAGAACGGCGAAGGCTGCCCCGAAAAATATAATCCCCAGGCGGCTCTGTTCGAGGCCAGCACCCGGGAAGCAATCCGGCTGATTGAGCTCCTGGGAGGCCGCACGGAATCCCTGGTCTACTTTGCCGGTGACCTGTATGTAACTGTGTTTGGCGGCAGAACCCGCAGAATCGGCATTCTGCTGGGCAGAGGCCACAGCTTTACCGAGGCAAGAGAGATCCTTTCCGGCGTAACGCTGGAGTCTGTTGCCATTGCCACCCGGGCAGCGGAATCTGTCCGCCGGCTGGCGGAAAAGGGCATCACCCGGGTGGAGGATTTCCCCCTGCTGATGCACATTGACGAGATCATCAACGGCGGTGCGCTGGTGGATGTGCCCTGGAATGATTTTGAAGTGATTTCCGTGTAAGCATATAAGAAGAACCGGGACGGTTGCAAAAGGAAGGTTTTGCAGCGGTCCCGGTTTTGTACTTTATTTTTTTCCTTGGTAAAGTGGTTCAGCAGCATGGTGGCGGCAACGATCACGCCGATGACGACGAAGATGCCCAGCATGCCTTTGCCCATCATGGGCAGGGTGACATTCAGAGAATCCAGCATAGTCTGCACCTCCTTAGCGGCCCATCAGGGTGAGAATCAGACCACCGGCGATAACGGAAGCGATCTGACCGGATACGTTTACGCTGATGGAGTACATCAGCAGGAAGTTCTGGTTGTCTTCCTTCAGACCCATCTGGTTGACCACCCGCCCGCTCATGGGGAAGGCGGAGATGCCTGCCGCGCCGATCATGGGATTCAGCTTCTTTCCCTCCGGCAGGAAGAGGTTAATGAGCTTGGCGAAGAGAACACCGCCGGCGGTATCGCCGATGAAGGCCACAAGACCCAGCCCCAGAATCAGCAGGGTGTCCGGCTGCACAAACTGGTCGGCGGTCATCTGGCAGGCTACGGTCAGACCCAGGATGATGGTAATCAGGTTGGCCAGGACGGTTTGGGCAGTCTGGCTCAGGGATTCCAGCACGCCGCACTCCCGCAGCAGGTTGCCGAACATCAGAAAGCCGACAAGAGCCACGCTGGCAGGTGCCACCAGACCGGCCACGATGGTGACCAGAATGGGGAAGAGAATCCGGGTCAGCTTGCTTACGTTTCCTTTCTGATAAGGCATGCGGATACGCCGCTCTTTTTCGGTGGTGACCAGTCTGATAACGGGGGGCTGGACAATGGGCACCAGCGCCATGTAGCTGTAGGCTGCCACCATGATGGCACCCAGGTATTTGGAGCCGAGGGTATTGGCCACGAAGATGGCGGTGGGGCCGTCTGCCGCGCCGATGATGGCGATGGAGGCGGCATCGTTCAGGTCAAAGAAGAAGCCGGCCAGCACCAGTGTCAGGAAAATGCCGGCCTGGGCAGCGGCACCGAAGAGCATCAGCCAGGGCTTCTCCAGCAGAGGGCCAAAGTCGATCATGGCGCCGATGCCGATGAACAGCAGCAGGGGGAACAGCTCGTTGGACATGCCTGCCTGAAACAGTACTGACAGGGGGCCTTCCACACCAGCCTGGGTGATGGCACCGGACAGGGGCAGATTGACAAGGATTGCGCCGAAGCCCATGGGCAGCAGCAGGCTGGGTTCCATTTTTTTGGCGATGGCCAGGTAGATCAGCAGGCCGCCGATGCCCCACATGACCACCATCTGCCAGGTCAGGTTGCCGAGGTTTGCAAATAACTCCATATTCTTTCCTCCCGGAAAATGTAATTTTTGAGGGAAACAAAAAGACTTTTATCACAGCACAAGGCTGTGATAAAAGTCTCAAGCTTGGTATATCCAGGCATGGCTCCGGGCTTTGCGCCGGGATGACGAAACCATGCGGCGTGAACAAAGCCACGCCCCTTACTCCCTCTTATCCTGAAACAGTATAGAAGTTTCCGGGGAAAAAGTCAAGGAAAAAATTGCCGTTTTAGGGGCGTGTCATGCACTGGCTTTCTGCCGGTGGCTGCGCAGCAGAAAGCTGATTTTCGGCACCAGCCACAGGGTAAACAGACTGTAGCCGGTGAGTACCACAAAGTACACACATCCCTGAACCCACTTCCCGGCGGGAAGTCCGGCGTTTTCCACCCGGGGGAAGACCAGCGCCCACAGAACCCGGGCGACCAGACTGTGATTAAAGTACACGGCGGTGGAAAGCTGCCCCGCTTTGCGGAAAACAGAATGGTTGAACAGCTTGTTGAGAAAACTCTCCGGCTCCATGCAGTTCAGAATCACAATGGGGGCGGCAATCAGGTAAATATTCCGGTAGTCTCCATACCGGAACAGGGAAACGAGACAGTAAAGCCCTGCCAGGTAGAATGGAACACGGTGAGACCGGATGCGCCGGTACAGCGCCGTGGTGGAAAAATAGAAGCACAGCACACCGGCGCACATGGGGGAAAACGCTCTGGCCAGGGGGATGTATACCGGCCCCCAGTTTGCCCACATATCCACCCCGGAGATGAGCAGGGACTGGATCATCAAAATGGCAATGGGGAACAGCAGCTCCCGGCTCAGCCGCTCGTTGAAGCACAGCATGCTGTAGATCAGATACCCGGCAATCAGCAGCGCGGATACCTGCCACAGGGGATAGTTCAGGCTGTCATGGAAGAAGTGGCTGCTCTGCACCAGGAAAATATCCGGTATCTGGTTATAAAAGCTGCGAAGAATCTCCCCGAGTGTGTCCAGGGATGGGGCATTGAGCAGGGACACAAAACTCCTGGCCAGGGTATACAGAAACAGCATCCCACAGGAAAAAAGATACATGGGGTACAGCTTTTTGGCGTGTTCCAGGGTGTAATCCCAGCCGCGGTAACCGGGATCGGCGCTTTGATAGAATTTTTTTCCCAGAAAGAAGCCGGAAATCAGGAAAAACACCGGAACGACCATGGTGGAACCAGGCGCGAAGTTCATATCGCAGTGGAAAAAGGCGATGATGTAGGACAGAACCAGCTTAAAAAGATCCAGGGAATAGACACGTTTTTCTTTCATGGCAAATCTGGTTTAAAACTCCTGTGTAAGGATGGCGGTGATGGCTTCTTCGTAGTCTCCTTCAAAGTCCTCTCCCCGTCCGGCGGAACGGACATTGCTCTCCGCGCCCCGCTCCGGGGCGGGGTACTCCCATACGTGGTAGGTGAGGCCTCTGTGGACGAAGCGGATGCTGCCGCAGTCGTCTTCTTCCCAGTATTCATAAGGCATGGATTTTTGCTTCAGGCAATCTTGGATTTTGTTCAGTCGCATGGTATGCCTCCTGTGTATTTTGAAACTATGATACCAGTTTTCAAAGGAAAAGGCAATGGTCATTTTTGCGTGACCATCCCCTTCAGCCACAGAAGATCCTGCCTGCGAATGCTCCCGGTGAGAAACATCAGGCAAAGGAAAAGCAGACAGTAGGCTGCAGTACCTGCCTCAAAGCGTCGGCATACCCATACCGCCCCGGCACAGCAGCCCAGGCTGGCAGCTATGGGGCGGAGGGACAGGCGTTCCCCGGCGGTACGCAGCAGATGGCGGATGCTCAGGGTGAAATTCAGGGCATGGGTGATAAAAAAGCTGATAAAATAGCCTTTCATCCCCCATTTGGGAAGCAGGAAGAACAGCAGTGCCACATCCAGGCTGTTGGTCAGAATATTCAGCTTTACAGCCATGGTCTGCTGTCCCAGACCCTTGGTCATGGCGTCCACAATGGCATCGCAGTACAGCATGGGAATCAGCGGGGCATAGAGCCGCAGATATAGCCCTGCCTGCTGGTTTTGGTAGAGCCGGTCACACAGCTCCGGGGCGGACAGGTATAAAATGCCGCAAAAAAATGTGCTGTAAAGAAGCGCTGCCCGGAGTGCCTTGTGCAGCAAATACCGGATGCGCCTGTCCGCTCCCGCAGCTCCGGCTCTGGCCATCTCCGGGATCAGCAGCTCGCTCAGGCCGAACAGGATGCAGGCGGGAAACATCAGCACAGGGAAAACCATGCCGGTGATGATGCCGAATTCTGCCAACGGTGTGGCGGAAAAGTAGGCCAGGCGTTTGGGAACCATCAGGTTTTCCAGGGTGCTGATGCCGGATTTGGCGGTATCGGCAATGGCCAGCGGCACAGCAGCCCGGGTAATCCGTCCGGCAACGGCCAGGGGGGCACCGGCGGTGGGGCGGGTACGCCGGTAGAGCCGCCACAGCAGAAGCAGGCTGAGGCAGCTGCCCATGGCAGAGCCGAAAATAACGGCCCGGCAGGCCCGCACGGCGCTGTGGCCGACCCAGAGCGCTAAGACGGCTATGGTGACCGCCATGGAGAAGAACTGTTCCAGAATTTCCACACCGGCCAGTGTGCCAATCCGGTTCTCTCCCGTGAAGTAGCCGCTCATTACGGCGCACAGGCAGGTGGTGGGCAAAAAACAGGCGAATAGGGTGAGTGCGGGAGCAATGGCGGGGTTTCCAATCCATTGCCGGGCCAGTATGGGTGAGAGCAGATACAGTCCGGTTCCGACTGCCAGGCTGCACACCAGACTGTAGCGCAGGCATCCGGAAAGTATCCAGGGAATGCGCCCGGGATGTCTTCTTCCCAGCGCCTCCGCCGTGAGGTACATGGTGGCGGTGCGGATGCCGCCGATGCCCATGATCGTTGCCATACTCCCGACGGACAGGGTCAGCTGCAGCAGGCCGATTCCCTCCGGGCCGATGCGCCGGGAGAGATATACCTGGAAGCCGGTTCCCACCAGCCGGAGTGCCAGGTTTACCGCCGTAAGCAGCAGCGCCCGGTAGAACATAGCCATTCCCCCTTTGTCCACAGGGTATGTGGATAAAGGGGGAGGTAGAAGCGTTATTTTTTCTGAGAGAGATTCCATTCCTGGCAGAAGGGTGCCAGGGGACAGCGGGTGCAGGCCGGATTCCGCGCGGTACAGACTTCCCGGCCGAACATGACAATGCGGTGGCAGAAATCGCTGCTTTTCTCCGGAGGCAGGATGGCACGCAGCTGCCGCTCCACTTTTTCCGGGTCTTTGCCCTGGCTGAGCCCCAGCTTGCCGCAAATGCGGATACAATGGGTATCGCATACCACACTGCCGGGAACACCGTACAGATCTCCCAGCAGCAGGTTTGCGGTTTTTCTGCCAACGCCGGGCAGCCGCAGCAGCTCTTCCATGGTTCCGGGTACCTTGCCGCCGTAGTCCTGCAGGAGCATTTGGCAGGCAAGTACGATGTCCTGTGCCTTGTGTTTGTAGAATCCGCAGGAGTGTACCCGCTGCTCCACATCGGCAATGTCTGCCCCGGCCATGGCCTCCAGCGTGGGATAGGCGGCAAACAGCCCCGGGGTAACCAGATTCACCCGGGCATCGGTACACTGGGCGGAAAGCCGTACGGCAATCATCAGCTCGTAGTCCTTGTCATAGTGCAGAGCGCACACAGAATCGGGATAGATGTCCCAGAGAATATCTACAATGGCTTGTACTTTTTCTTCCATGGCAAATGATCCTTTTTCTTTTAACGATACCACGAATGGACAGAATTTGCAATGGAGAAATGGACGCATTTTTGAGAATATTTAGAAAAAAGGAAAAAAGTGCTTGACAGAATCGCAATTATCGTGTATAATTCAATTTGTTCCTGACACGGACGATTAGCTCAGCTGGCTAGAGCATCCGCTTGACGTGCGGAAGGTCATAGGTTCGAGTCCTATATCGTCCACCATATCTCCACTCTGACTTTACATGTCGGGGTGGATTTTTTATCTTTCAAAAAGCGAAGAACACCATCGCATCCGCACTTCTGAGAAGGGAAGTTGGTAACGATGGTGTTCTTTTTTGCTGCAATGATTTTTTAAAATCCGCAAACCGCGGTTTTATTCATGCACGCTGGCGTTTGCGGCGGCCTCGGCTTCCAGGCGAACCCGTTCAATATCCTGCAGATTTACTTTGCCGGTTTTCAGCCGGTAGTAACTGTAGCTGAACAGTACAACCAGCATACCGATTATGAAGTACAGGTCACCGCCATGAAGCTGTGTCAGCAGCGCCACGCAGATCAGCAGATCGCTGAAAATAGCCAGTACTATGGTGATATGGAATGCCAACTTGGGCATATGGAAGAATCCGCCCTTCCAGGCATTTGGGAAGCGCTTTATCAGCTTGAACATCAGTGCATTGTTGATAAGATTCAATACCATGGTTGGAATCATCATCATGGAGATCAGTTCGTTCAGCCCCATGTCAAACCAAATCGGCACAATGGCGATGACATACAAAATCAGCATCACCAGCCAGGGGTAGCCGTTTTTTGTTTTTTTGCCCAAGCTCTTCGGCAGCCAGCCGTCGTCTATGGTAGCGAGAAGGGGATGCTGGGCACTTGCGATGGCACCGTACAGCGATGTGGCAATGGCCAGGCAGGCACCGCCCAAAATGAAGACAACAAATACAGGATAAGGAAAAATCTCCCTGGCTACAACACCCAGATTCTTGTTGGCAACCTGCTCCACAGGCAAAACGCCGGAAGAGACGATGGCAATCAGGCAGTAAACCACAGTAACGACCCCGGAAGCAATCAGGATTGCCTTGGGAAGGCTTCTCTTGGGATCATGGGTATCCGCGGTCATGGCTACCGGCATGGTCGCACCCTGACAGGCAAATGCCATCATGGCAATGGCCATGATGAATCCCATGGGGCCGCCGGAGAAATAATCTTTTCCGGGCACAACAGTGGAATAATCCACCCTGGCCAAACCGGTGAGAATGTACACAAAGAGAGAAACAATCAGGACTGCCACCATAATCAGGTTAAACTTTCCCATGAATTTGCCGCCCATCAGGGTTGTGGCAAAGAAAAGCGTGATGATCACAAAGGCAATCAGCTGGCTGTACTGAGCAATGCCGGGAAATACCACGGAGGCATACTCCACAATGGAAATGGCGTACATGGCAAATGCCAGCCCGGTAAAAATATTGGACAGCGCACTGACACCTGCCAGCAGTGGCGGCTGGAGCAAGGCGGCCTGGGAATACGCGCCACCGGGAAGCACAAACATACCTGCCATCAGGGTTTTATAGGCATAAGCAAACAGCACCAGCAGGTTGGCAAAAATCATTGCCAGGGTGATGGAATGCCCTGTGAAGCCGATGCCGCTGCCCATAGATACGAATATGCCGGAACCGATGCAGTTGCCGATGCCGTAGCAAGCCAGTTCGGCAACACCCAGTTTTCCCTTTTCTTTCTGTCCCATAATGCTCCTCCTTTGGCGTGGGAAACGGTTTTCGACACCGTGGTAAAAAGCCGTTTTGTTTTTTGAAAGACTGCGCTCTTTCTGCGCACAAATGTGCTTAGAACGTGAACACTCTCAGGATAACACAAAATGTTGACAATGTCAAAGGAATTTGGTAGCATGGAGGCAATGTAATATGGAGGTGCCTTTTATGAAGCCGGTTATTGGAATTCCACAGATGGGGCAGGATCTTTTCCGCCAATATATGAAACGCAAATATGTGCAAAGCCTGGTGCGTGCCGGTGCGCAGGTTCGCTGGATTGAACTGGCGGATCCGGATAAGGCCGTTTCGGAACTTCTGGAATGCGACGGGCTGCTGCTTCCGGGTGGTGCGGATGTGAATCCCAAGCTCTATGGTCAGGAGCCGTCGGAAAAGTGCGGGAAGCCCAATACGCTCCGGGATAATGCCGAAAGGAAGATGCTGGAGGCGTTCCTGCCCACCGGCAAGCCTGTTTTTTGCATTTGCCGGGGTGTTCAGCTGCTGAACGTATTCTGTGGCGGCACGCTGCATCAGGATATTTCTCTTACCCAGGTGTCCAGGCATTCAAACTTTCTCTCCAGAAACAAGGGCATTCACCCGGTAAAAGTATCTGCACATACCAAACTGGCGCAAATTATGAAGGAAGAAACCCTGATGGTAAACAGTTTGCATCATCAGGCTGCGGACCGGATTGGTTCCAGGCTGACCGTTTCTGCCGTCAGTGACGATGGGTTTACAGAAGCATTGGAACTGAGTGGTCATCCCTTCTGCATCGGAGTCCAGTGGCATCCGGAGCATATGAGCAAAAAAAGTGCTGCCCAGCAAGGTCTTTTCGATGCCTTTGTCCATGCGTGCATGGGCGGTATTGGATAAATCTGCAAGAGCGTGTTTGGATTGTCTCTTCTGGAAAAATTTAATACACTACTCCCATAAAAGACGGGTTTTCCGCCTTTTATGGGGGTAGCGTTTTGTTTTGCGCTGTTGTGTGCCTTTCAGCTGTCAGAAAAGCTGACCGGGGAGATGCTGTTTTTCTTTTTTCGGGAAAGCGTTGTCAAACTGTTCTGCGGCTTCTTCTTCCACCATGTAGCACTCCGGCGGGGCGTACGTGCCACTGACGCCGGAAAGATAGCCCGGTGTCAGTTGTTTCAACTTCCCGATGGTCTTCTTTTCACTCCAGGCGAATGTGACAGTCATTTTGATTCATTGTTTTTCCTCCTGAAAATTGTTGACTGCAATGTGGGAGGCAACGCGCGGAAACGGTATTGCGCCGACCTCCCGTCAGCGCACAATCTCCAGCTGTCTGATTGTTCTTGTCAAAAAAGCAATCTCCTTTTAAAATGCTCGTTACGTAACGACGATTTTGTTATAATGGATAGTTTGCGTTTGTCAGTATACCGGGGGAAAAGAAATTTTCTGTGGGGTAGGGAACCAATCGGGGAAATGAAGGAAGCGGAAGGGGGAAAATTCCAAAAAACCATTGCATTTCCGGCGGAAACAGGGTATAATAAGCTGATTCTTTATCGAAACTATATTGCTTCACCCGGCATGGGTGAGTTACGAGGTATGCTGTGTATCTAAAATCACTGGAATTGCAGGGCTTTAAGTCCTTCCCGGATAAAACCGTGATCCGATTTGGCGACGATATAACCGCCATTGTCGGCCCGAACGGATCCGGAAAGTCCAATATTTCCGATGCCATTTTGTGGGTCATGGGCGAACAAAGCACCAAAACCCTCCGTGGCGCGAAGATGGAGGATGTTATTTTCGGCGGTACGGCCAAGCGCCCCCAGCTGGGCTTTGCGGAGGCAACGCTGACCCTGGACAACTCGGACAGGGCGTTGGCTTATGATGCCGATGAGGTGGTTGTCACCCGCCGTTACTACCGCTCCGGAGACGGAGAATACTATATCAATCGTCAGTCCGCCAGACTGAAAGACATTCACGAGCTTTTGATGGACACCGGCCTGGGTCGGGAGGGCTACTCCAATATCGGCCAGGGCAGAATCGATGAAATCCTGTCCCTGAAAAGCGGCGACCGCCGGGAGATCTTTGAAGAGGCGGCGGGTATTTCCAAATACCGCCACCGGAAAGAGGAAACCGAGCGCCAGTTGGCCAAAACCGAGGACAATCTTATGCGTATCGGCGATAAGGTATCCGAGCTGGAATTGCAGCTGGAACCTTTGAAAGCCCAGTCTGAAAAAGCGCAGAAGTATCTGCACTTGCAGCAGGAGCTCAAGGGTGTGGAGGTTGCCGTCTGGCTGGAAAATCTGGACAGATTATCCGCTGCGGCCAAGAAGGCAGAGGAAGACTATGCTTCCGAGTCCTTCGTGCTGCAGCAGGCTCACGACGAACTCGATGGCCTTTACCGCCAGGCAGAAGAGCTGGGGACGGCGCTGCGGGAAAAAGACGGTCTTCTGGAATCCGTCCGGGTGAAGACCACCATGTTCCAGAGCACCCACCAGCAGCTGGAAGGACAGATGGCCGTCCTGCGGGGCAACATGGAAAACAACCGTGTCAACCTGGAACGGATTCAGGAAGAACTGCGGGGACAGGAAGATCGCTCCGGCGGCATTCACAGTCAGATCGCCCAGAGCGAAGAGCGCATCCGGGAGATCGATACCCAGCTGGATACCATCCGGGAAGAATTCACCCAGGCACAGGGACGTTTGGCGGAAATGACCGCCTCTGCCCAGGGTATCAGCAGACAATTTTTGGAGCTGCGTACAAAAGAATCCACATTTACGGCGGAAATCGCAGGCTGCGAGGCGGATGTGCGTGGCCTGGAGGAAAACTGCCAGGTCAGTCAAAAAAGATTGCAGGAGCTTTCCGGCGACCTGGAAGCGGGGCAGGAGCGGATCAGCCAGGCAAAGCAGAATCTGGATGCCTGCCGCCGGGAGCTGAAACAGGCGCAGGAGCAGGTAACGGCTTCCCAAAATGTAATTTCCGGCTTCTCGCTGCGCCAGGAAAACCGGGGCAAAGCCCGGGATGAAGCGGCGCAGACCCTGCGGGAGCTGACCGCCAAGCTGGAAGGCGTATCGGCAAAGGTACGGGTCTTCCGGGCTATGGAGCGGGATTTTGACAGTTATAACAAGTCCGTAAAGATGATTATGCAGGAGGCTCAGCGTGGCGGCCTGCGGAATATCCACGGCCCCGTATCCCGGCTGATCCGCACGGAGGACAGCTACGCTGTAGCCATCGAAATCGCTCTGGGTGCGGCTATGCAGCAGATCGTCGTGGATTCCGAAGCCGATGGCAAGGCGGCCATTGGATACTTAAAGCGTACCGGCGGTGGCCGGGCGACCTTCCTGCCCCTGTCCAATATCTGGGGTAAGAACTTGCAGGAGACCGGCCTGGAACATTGCCGTGGATTTGTAGGCATTGCCTCCGAGCTTGTGACCTGTGATGGAAAATACAGAAACATTGTGCAGAACCTGTTGGGAAGAACCGTGATTGCCGAGGATCTGGATGCAGCCATTGCCATGGCACGGCAGTATAAAAACCGGTTCCGCATTGTTACGCTGGATGGCCAGGTGATGAATGCCGGCGGCTCCATGACCGGCGGCTCTGTCAATAAGGACGCGGGCATTTTGTCCCGTGCCAACGAGCTGGAAAAGCTGACGACCCAGCAGGGGCAGCTGCAAAACCAGTGTATGACCCAGGAAGCCCGGCTCCAGGAGTGCCAGCGGCTGTTCGACCAGGTGGAGTTCCAGCTGGGAACGGCCCGGGATCAGCTGCGGGAAGCGGAAGATCAGGTGCTGCGGCTGCAGGGACAGGAAAAGCAGTTTGAAGTGATGCTTGGCGCCATTACGGATGCGGAAGCGGCCGCCCGGAAAGAGCGGGATGCGCTGCTGGAGCGGGAACGCAGCGACGCACAGCGTATGGCCGCCCAGAAAGCCAAAATTCAGGTATATACCAGGGAATTGGATGCCACCCGGCAGCAACTGGCGGGTCTGGAAGGAACCCAGACGGAAACCGCCCAGAAAAGCGATGTCATTACGGCTCAGATGACGGATCTGCGTACCCGGGAGGCTGCGCTGGAGGCAGAGCGTGCCACAGCCAGGGCGCATATGGAGGATCTTCACTCTCTGCGCGCGGCTATGGAAGGGGATCGGGAAAAGAAAAATGTGCTTATCCAGCAGATCACCCAGGACAATCTCCGCCTGGAGCAGGAAATCTGTGAGCTGACCCAGCGGCAGCAGGAAAACGACCGGGAAGCCGAAGGGATGAGTGCCACTCTGAAGGAAATGCTTCAGGATCGCGCGGATACGGAGGCCGGAAAGACCCGTGCCGAGCGGGAGGCGCAGGAGAAAAACAAAGAGATTCTGGAAAGAGAGCGCTCCTGTGCCCTGCTGGAGCAGAAGAAGGTCACTACCTCTATGGAGGAGCGGCAGATTGTGGACAAGCTGTGGGATACCTACGGCCTGACTCCCGGCACCGCACCGGAGCACCGGGGGCAGATCGAGAATGTCACTGCGGGAAACCGGCGGGTATCGGAACTGAAGCGGAAGATTGCCGCTTTGGGTACCCCCAACCTGGGTGCTATAGACGAGTATGCCCGGGTAAACGAGCGGTACAGCTATCTGGCGGAGCAGCGGGATGATGTGCTTACCTCCAAGCGGGAGCTGGAAAGCATCATCCGGGATATTACAAAGGAAATGACCTCCATTTTTGTGGAGCAGTTCGGACGGATCGATCATTACTTCGGCCAGGTGTTTGAAGAGATGTTCGGCGGCGGCAAGGGTCAGCTGATTCTGGAAGATCCGGAAAATCCCCTGACCTGCGGCATTGAGATCCGGGTGCAGCCCCCCGGAAAGCAGGTGAAAACCATTACCCTGCTCTCCGGCGGTGAGAAGGCCTTTGTGGCGACGGCGCTGTACTTCGCCATCTTGAAGGTGCGCCCCACGCCGTTCTGCCTGCTGGACGAAATTGACGCAGCTCTGGACGACCGGAACGTAGACCGGTTTGCCGGATACCTGCATAATCTGAAAAAGACCCAGTTCATCGTCATCACCCACAGAAGAGGCACCATGGAATCCGCGGATGTGCTCTACGGTGTAACCATGCAGGAGCAGGGCGTGTCCACGCTGCTGCGGCTGGATCTGAACCAGATGGACGAATATCTGGGAATCAGCGAGTAAGAGACGGAAGACATATACTAGGGACAATAGGAGCTTAAAAATGGGATTTTTTGACAAAATCAAGAAGGGACTTACCAAAACCCGGGATGCTTTAAGCGAAACCATCGGGGAGATATTCTCCGGCAATACCGAGCTGGACGATGATTTTTACGAGGAGCTGGAGGAAAGCCTCATCCTGGCGGATTTGGGCGTGGAGACGGCCACAAAGGCAACAGACCGGCTGCGCAAGGTTATCCGGGAGAAGCATATCCACCTGGCCGCGGAGGCCAAGCAGGAGCTGAAAGAAATTCTGGCGGATATGGTCAGTGTGGGGGATCCGGAGCTGGATCTTTCCACCCACCCCAGTGTGATTCTGGTGATCGGTGTCAACGGTGTGGGAAAGACCACCACCATCGGCAAGATTGCCAAGCAGCAGGTGGATGCCGGAAAGAAGGTTCTGCTGGTGGCAGGGGATACCTTCCGGGCAGCTGCCGCGGATCAGCTGGAAATTTGGGCAGGCCGTGCCGGGGCAGACCTGGTGCGCCAGCACGAAGGCGCGGATCCTGCCGCTGTGGTGTTTGATGGTATTCAGGCGGCGAAGAAGCGGGATGTGGATGTGATCATCATCGATACCGCCGGACGGCTGCACAACAAGGCCAACCTGATGAACGAGCTGAACAAGATCAGCCGCATCGTGGAGCGGGAGCTGCCCGGCAGCGCCCGGGAGGTTCTGCTGGTGCTGGATGGCACCACAGGGCAGAATGGTCTGATCCAGGCCAAGCAGTTCAAGGAAATTGCCGGAGTGACGGCGATGGCCATTACCAAGCTGGATGGCACAGCCAAGGGCGGCATTGTCATTGCCGTGGCAGACAGCCTGCAGATTCCGGTCAAGTTTATCGGCGTGGGAGAGCAGGCGGAGGATCTGATGCCCTTTGTCGCCCGGGACTTTGTGGATGCTTTGATTTGAGGAGCGGAATATGAAAGTAGTTCTGGCAAGCAAAAACCCCCACAAGCTGGTAGAGATCAGCCAGATCACGGAAAAGTTCGATATGGAGCTGGTGCTGCAGTCCGAGCTTGGGGTGGATATTGAGGTGGAAGAGACGGGCACTACCTTTGAAGAGAATTCTTTTTTGAAGGCCAATGCGGTGATGCAGGCCACCGGACTGCCCGCCCTGGCAGATGATTCCGGCATTGCCGTGGATGCCCTGAACGGGGAGCCGGGGATTTATTCCGCCCGCTACGGTTTTGACGATACCCTGGATGATGCCGGACGGGTGCAGCTGCTGCTGAAAAATGCGGCCCATGTGCCGGATGGCCAGCGCCAGGCAAAATTTGTGTGCGTCATCACCATGGTCACCCCTCAGGGGCAGACCATTCAGGCAAGAGGAGAAATTCATGGGGAGCTGCTGCGGGAGGTAAGAGGCGAAGGAGGCTTCGGCTACGATCCGATCTTCTACTATCCTCCCTTCGGGAAATCCCTGGCAGAGGTTCCTGCCGAGCAGAAGAACAGTGTGTCCCATCGGGGAGAAGCGCTGAAGGTATTTTATGAGAAATTAAAGGAGGCCGGCTATGCTGAGCAGTAAACAGAGGGCTGAATTGAGAGCCCAGTCCAATTCTTTGGACACTACACTTATGGTTGGAAAGGGCGGCGTAACGGAATCCGTGATCGCCGAAGCGGAGACCCAGCTTACCGCCCGGGAGCTGGTGAAGGGCAAGGTGCTGGAAGGCGCCCTGATGTCCCCCCGGGAGGTCAGCGATGCCATCTGCCAGGAAACCGGCGCAGAGGGAATTGCCTGCGTGGGCAGCAAATTTGTGATCTATCGCTTCAGCGAAAAGAAGCAGGCAGAGCGGAACCAGACCGGCCGTGCCAAGCGCAAGGCTACGCCTGTGAGCAAGTCCGATCCCGTGCGCAAGGGCATCCGTGCCCGCCGCTATGCGGCCAAACTGGTACGGGAACAGAGAAACGCCTATTTTAAGGAGCAGGCGGTGGAGAAAGCCATTGAGCGCAGCCGGGAAAAGCAGCTGCGGGAAAGAGAAAAATAAATTCCCGGAGTACGGTGACTCCGGAGGGCAAAAGGAAAATATATAAGGGGGAGCAACCATGCAACGTATCGGTATCTATGGCGGATCGTTTAACCCGCCCCACCTGGGGCACATCCGGGCGGCAGAGTATGCCGCCGGGGCGTTGGGATTGGACAAGCTGTGGTTTATTCCCTCCGCCCAAACACCGGGCAAGACAGCGGTACAGGCAATGGCCTCCGGGCAGCAGCGGCTGGAAATGCTGCGCCTGGCCATCGCCGGGGAAGAGAAGCTGGAAGTATCACCGGTGGAGCTGCAGCGCGGAGGCGAGAGCTATACCTGGGAGACAGTGGAGGCAGTGCTGGAGGACAATCCCGGCGCGCAGCTATACCTGCTGCTGGGGACGGATATGTTCCTGAAATTCCCCCAGTGGAAGGATGCCCGGAAGATTGCGCAGGCGGTGACGATTGTGGCACTGCGCCGGGGAGACAAACATGAACAGGCAGACCGGCAGGAGGGCATGGAGAAAATCCAGGCTATGGGTGGCAAGGTCATATTGCTGGAAAACCCGGTGGTGGCCATCTCCTCCTCCCAGGTGCGAAGATTGCTGGCCTTTGAGGGCGCCGGGAGCTTTTTGTCCACCGCCGTGCTGGATTATATCCGCTGGGAAAAGTTATACTATGTGGGCTGGGATCTGAAAGACCTGCCCATGGAGCAGCTGGAGCAGGTGGTGATCAGCCTGCTCAAACCCAGCCGGGTTGCCCATGTTCTGGGCTGCCGGGATACAGCGGTAGAGCTGGCAAAAATCTGGGGCGTAGACCCTGTGGATGCCGGCCGGGCGGGAATCCTGCACGATATTACCAAGGCGCTGGACGGCCCCCTTCAATTGACATTGTGCGATGCCTATGGTAAACTATTAGACGATTTTTCCAGAAAATACCCCAAAACCCTCCATGCACTCACCGGAAGTCTGGTGGCGCAGCGGATCTTCGGGGAAAACAGCCGGGTGGTTTCCGCCATCGAATCCCACACCACCGGCAAGGCGGATATGAACCTGCTGGAAACCATTATTTACGTTGCCGACTATATGGAGCCGAACCGGGATTTCCCCGGGGTGGAGAATCTGCGCAGCCTGGCCTATACGGACATCCGTGGGGCGCTGGAACTGGGGCTGATTCAAACCCTGGAGCATCTGAAAGATTTGGGAGAGGAAGTGTCTCCCGCCTCCCGGGAGGCTCTGGCCTATTTGCAAAATCATCCCCATTGAGAAAGGAAAATACATTATGCTTACACCAAAAGAAATTGCTTATCAGGTGACCCAGGCGCTGGATGCCAAGAAGGGCATGGACATCAGCCTGCTGAAGATTGACAAGATCAGCTCCCTGGCGGATTATTTCCTGATCTGCACCGGCACTTCCAATACCCATGTCAAAACTCTGTGCGACTATGCCGAATATACCATGGAGCAGCTGGGCGAGCCGATGCTGGGTCGGGAAGGCCACCGTGGCAACAGCTGGGAGCTGCTGGACTTCGGCTCCATTGTGGTACATGTATTCACCCAGGAGGCTCGGGAGTTCTATGCTCTGGATCGCCTGTGGGGGGATGCGGAAAAGATTGACATCGACGATATTATCATTAAGGAAAACTGAGGTGTGTCCAAAATGAATTACGATTTTTCCGCCATTGAGGCCAAATGGCACAAGTATTGGGAGAAACACGATACCTTCCATACGGATGTTTGGGATTTCTCCAAGCCCAAGTACTATGTCCTGGATATGTTCCCCTATCCCTCCGGTGTGGGTCTGCATGCCGGCCATCCGGAAGGCTACACCGCTACGGATATTATGTCCCGTATGAAGCGGATGCAGGGCTACAATGTGCTCCATCCCATGGGCTACGATTCCTTTGGCCTGCCTGCCGAGCAGTATGCCATCAACACCGGCAACCACCCCGACGGCTTCACCCAGGAGAACATCAAGACCTTCTCCAATCAGCTCAAGGAGCTGGGCTTTGACTACGACTGGTCGAAAATGATCGCTACGTCCGACCCGGAGTTCTACAAGTGGACCCAGTGGATTTTCAAGAAGCTGTGGGAAGCCGGCTATGCCAAGCGCATTGAGATGCCGGTGAACTGGTGCGAAGAGCTGGGCACCGTGCTGAGTAACGACGAGGTCATCGACGGCAAATCCGAGCGTGGCGGCTACCCCGTTGTGAAGAAGAACATGATGCAGTGGGTCATTGATCAGCCTGCCTTTGCCGAAAAGCTGCTGGAAGGCCTGAATGAGATCGACTGGCCGGAATCCACCAAGGAGATTCAGCGCAACTGGATCGGCAAGTCCACCGGTGTGGAAGTGGATTTCAAGCTGGTAGGCGGCGGAGACTTCTCCATCTATACCACCTGTATCGAGACCATTTACGGCATCACCTTTATGGTTTTGGCTCCCGACGGCAAGATCGTTCAGAGCCTGATGGATCGCATCGAGAACAAGGAAGAGGTGCAGGCCTATATCGACGAGACGGTTAAGAAAAGCGATATGGACCGCACCGAGCTGAACAAGGGCAAGACCGGCTGCTGCCTGAAGGGCGTGTATGCCATCAACCCGGTCAATGGTAAGCAGGTACCCGTTTTCATCGGTGACTTCGTTCTGGCCAACTATGGTACCGGTGCGGTTATGGCCGTGCCCAGCCATGACCAGCGTGACTTTGAGTATGCCATTGCTCATAAGATTCCCATGATTCAGGTTATTGAAGGCCGGGATGTTTCCGAGTGCGCCTTTGAAAAGCAGGATTACCTGGGTAAGGGCTGCCGCCTGATGAACTCCGAGGAGTTCACCGGCCTGACTGTGGAGGAGGCTAAGGAAGCCATCACCGTCAAGCTGGAGAAGGCAGGTGTGGCCAGAAGAAAGAACAACTATCACTTCCGGGAGTGGATCTTCGCCCGCCAGCGCTACTGGGGCGAGCCTGTTCCCTGCGTGTATACCGAAGATGGCAAGACGGTCTTCCTGCCGGATGAAGAGTTGCCCCTGGTTCTGCCGGAGCTGGAGGACTACAAGGGACGCAACGGCCAGGCACCTCTGGAAAATGCCACCGAGTGGAAGAAGTACGACCAAAACGGCATCCGTGGCACGAGAGAGACTTCTACCATGCCCGGTTCCGCCGGTTCTTCCTGGTACTACATGCGCTATATCGACCCCAAGAATGACAAGGCCTTCTGTGATCCCAAGCTTCTGGAGCACTGGATGCCGGTAGACCTGTATGTGGGCGGCCCTGAGCATGCGGTGGGTCACCTGATGTATTCCCGGATCTGGAACCGCTTCCTGTATGACCAGGGACTGTCTCCTGTGAAGGAGCCCTTCAAGAAGCTGGTACACCAGGGTATGATCCTGGGCGAAAACGGCATTAAGATGGGCAAGCGCTTCCCGGAATTTGTGGTCAACCCCAGTGATGTGGTGCGGGAATACGGCGCGGATACCCTGCGGCTGTATGAGATGTTCATGGGCCCGCTGGAAGTATCCAAGCCCTGGTCCACTGCCGCTGTGGCCGGTGCCAAGAAGTTTATCAACCGGGTGTGGAATTTCTTCACAGAGCCTGCCAACATCACCGATACGGACGATGGCAAGCTGACCAAGATCTACCACCAGACGGTAAAGAAGGTTACCTCCGACTTTGAGAGCCTGGGCTTCAATACCGCCATTGCCCAGATGATGGTCTTCGTCAATGAGGTGTACAAGAATGGTACCTGCCCCAGAGAATACGCTGAGGGCTTCATCAAGATGATTTCCTGCATCATTCCCCATGTTGGTGAGGAAATGTGGCAGCTGCTGGGTCATGACAATACCATTGCCTACGAAAGCTGGCCGGAATACAGCGAGGAGAAGTGCAAGGATCAGGAAGTGACTATGGCTGTACAGGTCAATGGCAAAATGCGCGGTACGGTTGTGATGGACGCGGATCTGGACAACGATACCGTTGTGGCCAATGTCCTGGCAGACGAGAAAATTGCCCGTTTCCTGGAGAAGCTGGGCGGCAGCATCGTCAAGACCATTGTGGTCAAAAACAAGCTGGTGAACCTGATCGTAAAATAATTTGAATTTTTTCAAAAAATTCAGAATTATTTCTTGACATTTCGCCAAGAACACCGTATAATAATCAAGCCGTATGGCCCTGAAAGCATCCAGGAGCTAGCCGGATGCATCGGAGGGAGGGAAAACCATGTCTGAAATTCGCGTAAAGGAGAACGAGTCTCTGGAAAGCGCTCTGCGCCGTTTTAAGCGTAGCTGTGCCAAGGAGGGCGTTATCGCCGAAGTTAAGAAGCGCGAGCATTACGTCAGCCCCAGCCTGAAGCGTAAGCAGAAGTCCGAAGCTGCCCGTAAGAACAAGAGAAAGTTCTACTAATATCCCTCTTGATTAGTGCGCTCACCGCCCCGAATTTTTTCGGGGCGGTTTTCGCGTTTCTGGAAAAAGACAAAAAGGGGCGGTCTCACTTCGCCAGTGAGATTGCCCCCAAATTAGATAAAGCAGGGTATTGTATCCTGCGTCATGGATACATAATAACTTCCCACTAAATAAGAGTGCAAAAGGGACTGTTAGAAAGGAAACGTTCTAACAGCCCTATTTTTGTAAGCTGGCTGGAATCGGGGAATATAATCCTGATCACCCATATTAATGTGTTGAAAAACATAGCTTCCTATGCTACAATACATAGGAAGCTATGTTTTTATAAAAGGAGTGCCGTTATGTCCCATACCGGAATTTCGATTTTAATCAAAAAAACAGCCCTGATTTTTGATAAGATTTCCAATCAGCTGCTAAGTCCCTATGGGCTGACGGGCAGCCAGTTCAAAATTCTTATGGTGCTGTATGCCTCCCAAGCCGGTTCTGTCCGGCAGACAGATATTGAAGCCAAGTTTTCCATGACCAACCCTACCGTCACGGGTCTGGTTCAGAAATTGGAGGCCAAAGATCTGGTGAAGCGGGTGGCGCACCCGGAGGACAGGCGCTGCAAGGTGCTTGTGCTGACAGACCGTGCCATTGCCATGAAAGAAGAATTGCTGGCTCTGGCGGAGAATTTGGAAGAGCAGATGACACGAAAATTGGACAGGGAAGAATGCGACCAGCTGGAAAAACTTCTTCTGAAAATGTTGGAAGAATAACAAGGAGATACGATTATGGCAAACGAAGAACTGATTTTTTATCCCAAGCACCCTTCCGGAGTGAAAACCCACAAAATTGAAACTACGCCGATGCCTGTCCTGCCCCAGGCGGCTCCCTTCTGTGTCGAGACGTTGTATCGGGAGTTCCAGACAGATGCGGAGGCGTTTTTGAAAGAATATGTGGACAAGCGCTTCGAGGTAACGGGTATTGCCAAGAAGGTTGGCCCGGATGTACACAATAAGCCCTCCATTGAACTATCTGATGCGGTGAATGGTCAGACCTATGCCCTGACGATTTTTCCCACTCAGGAGCATTACAGCAAAGTAAGCGTGGGGGATCGGGTAACTGTACGGGCCAATTATCTGGTGATGAGCAATCTGTTCGGTACCGTGATGAAGTTCAGCGAATTGGTCAGGGTGGAGAAGCTGCATGATTGAATTGAATTATCCCCTGTTCGATGGGCATAAGTTATGGCCGGGTGCCTGTGTCCGGGTGGAAGAGGGGATAGTCACCTCAATAACGCCCTGCGATCCGAACCGGTGTAAGGATGGGTTGCTGCTTCCCGGCCTGATTGACGCGCACACGCACATGGGTACTGCCTCACAGGTGCGAACAATGCTTCGCAATGGCATTGCGGCAACCTGTGATGTCAGTGCCTCCGCGGAATTGGTGGCATGCTCCAAGGAGTTTCGTATTTTCACTTCGGCGGCCATGGCAATGGGCGTGGTTGTGAATCCCAAAGGCTTTGTGGAAAGGGCAGTGGCCAGCGGTGCGGAATATATCAAAGTGTTGCTGTTCAGTCCTTTGTCCATTGGTAAAGCGGCGCTGGGAGGCATTGTGCGGGCTGCCCACGAAAAAGGGAAAAAGGTTGCTGTTCATGCAACGGAAGTCGCCACAATGCGTCAGGCAGTG
Source organism: uncultured Oscillospiraceae bacterium (assembly GCA_964501115.1). Taxonomy (GTDB): domain Bacteria; phylum Bacillota; class Clostridia; order Oscillospirales; family Oscillospiraceae; genus Faecousia. The sequence goes on along the minus strand of CAZCRO010000022.1, from coordinate 3,074 downwards.
GATGCGGGGGCAGACATTCTCATCCATGTGCCAATGAAGGAAGCACTTCCTCTGGATTTGGCGAAGAGCATTGCACAAAAAGGGATTGCTGTGATCCCCACCCTTGTGATGATGCAGACCTTTGCGCAAAGTGGAAGAGGAGGATATATGCCCCAGCATTACGCAAATGCGCAGTACGCGGTGCGGTTACTGCATGAGCAGGGGGTTACCATCCTTTGCGGCACGGACGCAAACCCGGGAAGCTTCTCCCCGGAGGTTGCATATGGAAGTTCGCTCCACCGGGAAATGGATTTGCTGGTAAAGGCCGGATTGTCTCCTGTGGAGGTTTTGGCCGGGGCGACAGGAAACGTTGCTGAGGCATTCGGCATCCCGGCGGGAGTAATTGCCCCCAATATGCCAGCCAATTTGCTGCTGTCAGGCGGCAGGCCGGACAGCAGCATCGCAGACAGCGAGAAAATACATCAGCTCTGGATTCAGGGCAAACCAATTTTATAGACATAAGGAGAAAACAGTATGATTGATCGCAGTCGCTTGGGGCTTGGTACAATGGGCATGTCCATTGTGCGTAATCCGGAAAGTTCGGTAAAAACCATTCATGCAGCGCTGGATGCGGGCATAACGCTGTTCAATACCGGTGAATTTTACAATGCCAGTGAAAGTGAATTGATTGTGGGACAGGCACTGAAAGGCGTGAATCACGACGATTATTTTCTTTCCGTCAAGTTTGGCGTGTTGCCCTCTCCCGAAGGCGGCATCTATGGCCTGGATGTAAAACCGCAGAATGTGAAAGGCCACTTGACTTACTCTCTGCGCCGCCTGGGACTGGAGTACATCGATCTTTACCAGCCTGCCCGTCAGGATACCACGATCCCGGTGGAGGATCTGGTGGGGGCCATTGCCGATCAGGTGCAGGCCGGTTACGTCAGGCACATCGGTCTTTCCATGGTGGATGCAGAGACTTTGCGCCGGGCTTGTAAGGTTCACCCCATCCATACCGTGGAAATGGAATATTCTCTGGTAGAACGGGGAATTGAGAAGGAACTGATTGCTGCAGCAAAAGAATTGGGAGTCAAAGTTCTGGCTTTTGGAACCGTAGGACATGGTCTGCTGCGGGATGATGTTCTGACAGCACCGGCCAATCCCGGACGCGCCTGGGGGATGCTGGCACCTGAGCACCGGGAGAAAAACCTGGGCATGCTCCGCAAGGTCAAGGAAATTGCCGATGAAAAGGGTGTTTCCCTTTCCCAGCTGGCACTCAGCTGGAGCCTTTCCAAGTATGATCATGTGCAAAGTCTGATCGGTACCACCAGCCCCGCACATTTGTACGATGCCATTGACGCACTGAAACTGGAGCTGTCTGCGCAGGATATAGCACGTATCGAGGCAGCGCTTCCTGCCGGGCAGGTTGGGGGAAAGGGTATGCGCAATTTTGTGTTTACAGACGGCGTGATGACCCTGGCAAAATAAAAAGTGGAGGAAAAGAAGTATGAAAACGGTATGTGAATTTTTGCAGAAAGCCCATGTGTTTTATGTGGCAACGGTAGAGGGCGATCAGCCCCGTGTCCGTCCATTTGGCATCGCTCATATTCTGGATGGTAAGCTGTGCATCATGACAGGGAAGTGCAAGCCCGTTTCCCACCAGCTGGCGGAAAATTCCAAAGCGGAGATCTGCGCCTGTGTAGGTTCTCAGTGGGTGAGAATTGCGGGCGAACTTCTGGAGGATGACCGCATGGAGATTCGGCAGGCGATGCTGGAGGCGTATCCCTATATGAAAAAGACCTATGCTGCCGATGATGGCAATATGCAGGTGCTGTATTTTAAAGATGCTACGGCCACATTTGATTCCTTCCAGGGTGAACGCAAGGTCATCCACTTCTGACACGGAGGTAACGCAATGAAGCGGCTGATTACCATCGAAGAGCACTTCGTTTCCGAAGCCATCAGCAAAAAATGCACGGAGGCAATCCTGGTTTGCGGAACGCCGGAGCAAAAACGTTCCAGAATGTCCGGAAATACCGATCCGCTGTGTGCGGATTGCGGGTCGGGGCGTATTGCCTACATGGATGCAATGGGCATTGACAGCCAGATACTGAGCTATATCGATCAGTATCCATCAGAGTTGCCTGCCAGGTACGCAATCCCCCTGTGCCGGGAGGCCAATGACGAGATGTACGCGGCAACGCAGGCTTATCCCGGGCGGCTCTATGCTTTTGCCACATTACCCTTGGATTCTCCCCGGGCAGCGGCGCAGGAGCTGGAGCGGACGGTTACGAACCTGAATTTTAAAGGCGCGCTTATTTCCGGATTCTATGGGAAATACCGGCTGGACGATGCCTATTACAATCCCATTTGGGAAACGGCTTCCCGACTGGATGTACCTATTTATCTGCACCCGGATTTTCCGGCGGCCGGGATTTCTGATTATTATTACAGAGGCGGCTGGTCCGGACAGACGGCAACACTGCTTTCCGGCTTTGGCATTGGCTGGCACTACGAAATTGGTATGCAGATCCTTCGAATGATCGTCGGGGGTGTGTTCGACCGGTATCCGGCGCTGAAGATCTGTACGGGACATTGGGGAGAGGTCGTTTCCTACCATATGTACCGGCTGGATGAGATCGGGCGGGATATTACCGGGCTGAAAAAGAACATAAGTGTCTATTTTAAGGAGAATATCTATGTCAATCCCAGCGGTATGATGTATGAGCCCCAGCTCCGGTTCTGCCTGGATACCTTTGGGGAGGACCACATATTGTGGGGAGAGGATTACCCCAAGCGCATGCCGGAAAACATTCGCTCCATGCTGGAAAAGGCAGACATTCCGGAACCGGTGCGGGAAAAGCTTGCCTGGAAAAATGCGCAGAAGCTGTTTAAGCTGTAGTCCATCCTGCTATATCCAAATGAAAAAATGAAATTTTGTCAACGATTTGGAATATCGATAAGGTACAATAAATTGCGCAAATTGAAAATGGCAAAAAATTAGACACGGCTTGCCGGTCTCTGGTAGAATGAAGTTGCAACACAAACATTCGAAAGGAGACGACAAACCATGTCCAACAACATTGTACAATTCA
>CAZCRO010000021.1:0-27454 GCA_964501115.1 uncultured Oscillospiraceae bacterium | reverse complement strand
GACGATGGTGTAATAGGCTTTCTTCTGAACCTGCTCCCGGTGGCTGTTCCACCATATACAGCTTCCATTCGAAGTATCGCCCCGACGAACAAGAACATCCCGCAAGGCCATTCTTTGAAAGCCAGGAGTATTTCAAACCGCTGTACTATTGTAGCAACAGTGCGTGCAACTGGATGGGACTGGAACACCAGAAGAGTTGTCCATTCTGTGGCAAAGACAGTATTGAACAGCAGAATCTGCTCAAACCATGGGGATTTGCACCTGTAGACGGAATAAGTTCAAGGGAGGCTGATGCGGAAGCAGAAATGACCTATGCAGAGGATCCGTGCTATTCTATTACTCCAGCTGAAAGCGAAATGGTGATTCCAGAAGGGTTTGACAATCTTCGCTACTCCAAACGATCGGGCGATCCGTTAATTATATTGAATAAAGGCCCTAAAGGTGCTGGATTTATGGTGTGTAAAGACTGCGGTGCAGCTGTTCCAGGAGATGATGAAACACTGCTCGGTCGCATTAGAAAGCCATATCGCCATCCACACCGCATTTATGAATGCCACCATCCGGCGGGACGAATTGTTAATACTTATTTGGGAAATCAGTTCCTGACGGACATGGTTGTATATTCTTCAAACCTACCGGTTTATCCTCTATCAGTCCTTGAATCCTCATCATCTGCAGTTCGATGCCGTTTTCATTGCGGAATATCTCATCTATTTCCATGCCAGAAAGAATTGCTCGACGCCTAAGAAGTAATGAAACTTCTTTTATTGCTTTCCGCTGAGACAGTTCTTTATTTTTCACTCGCAAGTACGCATCAATAAGCAATGCGGTTTCTTGCTTGTCCCACGGAACTCGCAACGCCATGCAACTCACCTCCAGCTATAATTTCTCACGGACTTTAATTATTTTGTTTCGGATTCAACAGCTTCTGGAATACTTTCACATACAAAAGTATATTTGGGACGCTGAGTTTCTTCAGGAATCAACCAGTTTGTGCCGATTTTTAGAACGCCCGTTATGCGACCATTCTTACAATGATTCTGGACTTGCCTTACAGTAATGTTCCATTTCTCAGCAGCTTCTTTTGTCGTCATATAGCCGTTCATCAACTTTGCCTCCTAAAACTGAATACAAAAAGAGTGTTCCACAAATTGGCAAGCAGTGTAAACCTGTACAGGTTTGCTCATTTTCTTGATTTCCCTCCGGTGTAATTTTCGCAAATTAGCTTGTTGGGGCAGCTTCCACTTCACTCCCGGCTGCTCTCCCAGCGCAATCCACTGGGATTTGGTCTGCTGCCAGCGTCCGGAATTCGGCGGCGGAGAAATCTGGCTGGATGATGTCCTGATCCGTAAAGACGGCCGGTTTGTTCTGCCACACCTGACCGGCCTGAATCCGGATGAACTACTGAAACAGGATTCTGCATTGTAATACATAAAAATCGTGCCGAAGCGCACGCTCCGACACGATCCATGACTTTTCTTGTTTTGCCTCTACCCCAACTATTGGCATAGCCCCCGTAATAATCGGTGGGCATATCGTCCTATTTCCTTAATTCATCAACTTCAGCTCTGGGCTGCCGCCTCTACGACCCAGGAAATGCGCTCGGTCGTGATGTCTGTGGGCATGGAGCAGTCCGGACCCAGCATGAATCCTCTGTTTCCGGCCTGGGCTATCAGCCGTTTGGCCTCGGCCTGAATTTCTTCCTTGGTACCTGTGTGCAGCAGGCATCCGCTCCGGTTGTCAAAGCCGCCCCATGCCGGGCGATTGCCGAAGAATTCCCGAATCTGGCACACATCCATCTTATCCACATAGCTGGCCCAGCTGACCGCCCCGGAGGGATAGTCCTTCCAACTCTCCAGGTGGTTATGGGTTCCGGCCTCGTCCGCGTCCCAGCCGCAGCAGTGCATGACGGTATAGGGGCTGATGGAATTTATGAAATCCAGAACCTTCCGGTCACTGGGCTCCACATATGCCTTGTATTCCTCCATGGTGAAGCGCGTCACCTCTGCGTTCTGCACGCTGTAGAAAATGCCGTCCACACCGGCCTCATGAATCAACGCGTCGATCAGAGCCATTTCATCCTCGGCAATGACATCACAGGCGTGCATCACCGCCTTGGGATCCTGCCGCATACACTCCATCATCTTATCCCAACCCACCTGGAGCCGGAAGATGGACAAGGGGCAGAACAGAGTGTAGAAGGTGAAGCACTCACCATTCAGCTTTTCTACAACTGCCTTTGCACGGGCAACCTGCTCCCTCAGAAAAGCGGAATCCAGGGGAACGTGCTCAATCTCATAGAGCTGGGATGCATCCTTCAAATCCTTCAGCACCGCGGCAGGCCAGCCGAAGTAACCATCGCTGGAGATCTTCACGATGTCCTGCCCGGTCTCCCGGTAAAACTTCAGATGTGCCTCTACCACATCCTCCCCCCGCTCGATCTCCGGAGTGAAATGTCTCCAGAAGCAGCAGGGCACATGGTCTACCGGCTCATTGCGGAAAAATGCCTCTAAACGTTCTCGCTTGTTCATTGTGTTACCTCCTGTATTACATTGGCAGCCCTTGTTCAATCAGGCGCAATACTGTACACATAGAAATCTTCCACACCCCTCCGGAAGTCCCGGATGGGTTATATCTTTGGAAGTCCGGCGCCCGTGACACAGGGCGGCTCCCACGTTCCGGTGGCATCGGCATATACCGAGCTCAGCCAATCATGACCTTCAAAATCACATCGTCCGTAGCGGCCATGCCTTCCCGGGCGATGGTTGCGATTTTTTCCACAGTTTCATCCGGGCAAGGCTGGATCACACCCTCGCCTGCCGGGAAGTCCTGGCCATGCAGTGTCATCTCTACGGCCAGCAGTGCAGCCTCCACACCGGACGCAATCTTGGCGGCACAGGACGCCTTCGCACCGTCGCACAGAATGCCGGACACATTTGCCAGCGTATTACTGACCACCTGCGCGGTCTGTTCCGCGGTTCCCCCCAGCAGGTAGGCAATTCCGGCTCCGGCTCCCGCCGCCGCACTGACCGCACCGCAATAGGCGGACAGTCTGCCAATTCTGCTCTTTTGATAAATAGCGGTCAGATTGCTGATGCACAGCGCCCGATACAGTTGCTCCCGGCTGGCATTCAGCTCCTTTGCATAGGCAATGACCGGCAGAGACACGGTCATACCCTGGTTTCCGCTGCCGGAATTCACCACCACCGGCATTTCACAGCCGCCCATTCTGGCATCGGAGCCTGCCGCGGGAAGGGCTCTGGCCACTACCTTGATGTCCTTCCCATATGCGGAAATCAGCGTCGGCCCAATTCCCGCGCCATAGGGGTGGGTCAAGCCATACTCGGCAATTTTTGTATTGTAAGAAATCTGTCGCTCCAGCAATTCCTGCACATCCTCCGGCTTTACGCACTGGGCGAAGGCCCAGATGGTCTGGAATTTCAGAGCGCCGCTGTCCGTCTGCTCCTGTTTTTCCTCGGAAAGGGGACGGTAATAGAGGCTCTTTCCATTCTTTTCCACACGGATGATCCCCGTATGGGTTCGGCAAAGCTCTATCAGCACACGGTCGCATGCTGCCTCCATTTCCAGCAGAACGTGCAGCTTCTCCTTGCTGGGCAGCAGCTCGGTTTTGCAGACACCGGCCTTCAGGAGGGCACGAACCTGCTCCCGATCCTCCTGGGTAACGTGATGCAGCGTTTCCAGTCCGGCATCCGGGTCACCGCCCACAGCGCCGATCAGTGCTGCCGCCTCGATCCCCTTCATGCCGTCGGTAGCCGGAACCACAACACCCTTTACATTCTTGACGATGTTACCGCTGCACCGGGCCGTCATTTTTTCCGGTATCCGGCCGAGAACCTTCCGCCCCACCGCCGCGGCGTAAGCGATAGCTATCGGTTCGGTACAGCCGAAAGCCGGTATCAGCTCCTCCCGCAGAATATTCAAACACATCTGGTACATTTTCTCTTCCATAGGGTGCCTCCCGTGCGTCCATACCCGTCCCGTTGTTTTTGCTTTGTCGTTACATCAATATATCGATTATGACGCTATTTCATAAAAATGTCAAGTTCATTTTGTATATTTTTCTAATTTTTAAGCAGTTTGACGAAATCTCATCCTGCCTGACCGCCTCACTCCTACCGGCAAAAAAATCCCGAACACCAGGGAAAAGGGTGTTCGGGATCTGTTTTGTTACCAGGCGAGCATCTTTTCAAACTGCTCCATGTATTTCTTTGCGGGGACATCCCAGCTGAAGTCTTGCTGCATGTCCTTCTGCCGCAGAGCCTCGAAGGCGGGGCGGTTGGTGTTCCACAGGGTCAGGCAGCGGCGGATGGCGGCGTAGAAGTCGTCCGCGTTGTAGCTCTGGAAGGTGAAACCCAGACCCTCTCTGCCCAGCTCGTCGCAGGGAGGCACAGTATCTTTCAGGCCACCGGTGGCATGAACCACGGGCACGGTGCCATAGCGCATGGCGTTCATCTGGCTCAGTCCGCAGGGCTCGCTCTTGGAGGGCATCAGGTAGATGTCTCCCGCAGCGTAGACCCGGGATGCCAGACCCAGGTTGAAGGTGATCTGGGCGGACACCTGATCCGGGAATTGCTTCTCCAGCTCCCGGAAGAAATTCTCATACTGGGCTTCGCCGGTACCGACGACCACCAGCTGGGCATTTTCCTCCCACATCAGCCGCCGGGCGATGTAGCACAGCAGATCCAGTCCCTTGTGTCCGGCCAGGCGGGTAATCATAATCATCATGGGCACATCCGGATCCTCCGGCAGGCCCAGTTCCTTTTGCAGTGCCAGCTTGCACCTGGTCTTGCCGGGCTGCACCGCCTGGGCACTGTAGTGGGCAGGCAGGTTCTTGTCCGCAGCCGGGTCAAAGATGGTTGTATCGATGCCGTTGGTGATGCCCAGCATCTTCCAGGCATTGCGGGCAAGGATTCCGTCCAGACCATGGGCGTAGTAGGGATACATCAGCTCCCGGGCATAGGTCTCGGACACGGTGGTAACCGTATCCGCCGTCTCGATGGCACCTTTCATCATGTTTACGGAGCCGCCCATATCCATACAGTTGCGGTACTCCCAGGGAAGACCCAGAACATCATCGAAGAAGTCCGCATTGGCCCAGCCCTGGTACTCGATATTGTGGATGGTGTACATGCTGCGGGTATTTTTCAGCTCCGTGGTCTGGTACATGGCCTTGAGATACACGGGGATCATGCCGGTCTGCCAGTCGTTGCACTGGAGGACTTCCGGGTAATATTTCAGCTGGAGCATGGCATCCAGGCATGCCCTGGAGAAATAGGCGAAGCGCTCGCTGTCGTCCCCGTCGCCGTAGATGGCACCGGTACGGGCACCGAAATAATAGTCGTTATCAATGAAGTAGACCTGGTAGCCCCGGGGGCAATGAGTCAGCTTCATCACGCCGGCGTATTGGCTGCGCCAGCCCATCTGCACCCGGAACTGGGCAACCTGCTCCGTAGGGTAGGCGGCATTGGTCTTTATCTTATGGTAATAGGGCAGAAACAGAGTTACCTCATTGCCCTGCATTTTGCTCAGGGCGGCAGGCAGAGCCTCCATTACATCCCCCAGGCCGCCGGATTTGGCGAAGGGCGCTGCTTCCGAAGCGCAGATGGCTATTTTCATACCACTTCCCCCCGCTTGATGACGATGGGATTGTTCCGGGTGCCGATGAGCTTGGCACCGGGTCGGACGGTGACATTCTTATCCAGAATCACGTTCTTCAGCTCCGCGCCCTCTCCGATGACGGTATCGTTCATAATCACGCAGTCCTCTACGTGGGCACCGGAACTGATGGTGACCTGGCGGAAGAGGATGGAATCCTTGGCATAGCCTTCCAGCATGCAGCCATCGGCCACCATGCAGTTTTCGATCCGGCTCTCCTCACCATAGTAGGACGGGACACGATCCCGCACCTTGGTATAGATGGGGTGCTTGCTGTTGAAAATGGACTTGTGAATATCCGGCTGCAGCAGCGCCATGCTGTTGGCGAAGTATTCCTCCACACTGTCGTTATACAGGGCAACGCCATCGAATTCATAGGCATTTACGCTTACCTTGCCGGTCTGCCAGCCCCAGAGGATCAGGTCTCTGTCCATGTGGAAGTAATTGTGAGCAATGCGCTCTTTCACCATGGATACCAGCCACTTCTTGGTGGTAACGAAAATATCCATGGAGGCCAGGTATTCCGGCGCTGCGGCATAGTCCACCACAATGTCGGAAATTTCCTTGTTTTCATCCAAAGTAACTGCCAGATCCAGGGTCTTGCGGCTGTTGGCCACGCCCTTCTTCACCACAACGGTGATGTCCTTGCCGCTGCGCTTGTGGGCTTCCAGAACCTTCTTCAGGTCGATATTGGAAATCACGGCGGAATCCACCAGGAACACATACTCGTCGTTCTTGTTGTGCTCCAGGAATGCCATGGCATTGTTCAGGGATTCCAGCTTGCCCCGGTAGCTGTGGGTCTCGGAGGTTGCGTAGGGGGTGATGTACTGCAGGCCGCTTTCGCCCAGTTCCAGACCCCACTCTTCGCCGTCTCCCACGTGATCCATCAGGGACTGATAGTTAAACCGGGAAATCATCGCTACATGATGCACCCCCGCCCAGGTCAGGTTGGTCAGGCCGAAGTCCACCTGGCGGTAGCGGCCGCCGAAGGGGATGGAAGCGATGGAACGCTTGGCAGTGAGTTCGCCCACATTGGCGTCATTGGTGAAATAAATACCGATTGCTTTCATGTCTTCGCCCTCCTTAAACCATTTCACCGGGCTTCAGCACGGCGTTTTCCTGAATCACAGCGCCTTTGGAGGTGACACTGATCTGCATCTTCTCCCCGGGGGCGTAGGCGCCACCTACTACGGCATTTCTGCACACCCGGCTGTTTTCGCCCAGAATGGCATGGCGGACAATGGCACCCGGCTCAATGACCACACCGGGCATAACCACGGAATCCTCTACCACGGCACCCTTGCCCACGGTGCAGCCCACACTGATGACGCTGTGGCGCACTTCACCCTCGATCTCGCTGCCTTCGGCAATGAAGCAGTTCACGGTCTTGGCAGAGGAGGTGATATAGCAGGAGGGCATAGCGCTGTTGCGGGCGTAGATCTTAAACTGCTCCCCGCGAATATCAAACACAGGCTCCTTGCCCAGCAGATCCATATTGGCTTCCCACAGGGACTGGATAGTACCCACGTCCTTCCAGTAGCCATCGAAGGGGTAAGCCATCATCTTGTGACCCTGGTTCAGCAGGTTGGGGATGATGTTCTTGCCGAAGTCGTTGGAGGACTTGGGATCCTCTTCGTCTTCCATCAGCGCCTGCTTCAGTACGCTCCAGTTGAAGACATAGATGCCCATGGAGGCATTGGTGGACTTAGGCTTGGCGGGCTTCTCCTCAAACTCGTAAATGGACATATCCGCATTGGTATTCAGGATACCGAAGCGGCTGGCCTCTTCCAGGGGCACATTGCGCACGGCGATGGTGCAGGATGCCTCGTTCTTCTCATGGTATTCCACCATGGCGGCATAGTCCATCTTATAGATATGGTCACCGGAGAGGATCACCACATAGTCCGGGTCGTAGCGATCGATAAAGTCGATGTTCTGGTAGATGGCGTTGGCGGTACCCTTATACCAGCCGCTCTTCTTATCATGCCGCTCATAGGGGGGCAGCACCTGAGCGCAGGAATGGGTCTTGTTCAGGTTCCAGGGCTGACCGTTGCCGATATATTCGTTCAGCTCCAGGGGCTGATACTGGGTGAGGATACCCACGGTATCGATGCCGGAATTGACGCAGTTGGAGAGGGGAAAATCGATAATGCGATACTTTCCGCCGAAAGGCACAGCAGGCTTGGCGGTTTTCTCGGTTAATACTTTGAGTCGGCTGCCCTGGCCGCCGGCCAGAAGCATGGCGATGCAGCGCTTTTTCTGAAAGTACATGGTCACAGCTCCTTATATCATGGTTGGGACTTGCGATTAGATGGAAAGAAGGATATGTAAAAAGTTTGCATTTCTCTCCATGCATACCATATCATACTTTTGACTTTTTCGAAAGTGACATTTTGCCTAAAATATTCTGAATTCTTTGTTCATCTTTACTAAAGCACTCCCAGCTCATCGGGAAGTTACTGGGAGTTTCGACCGAATTCAGCCGTTTTTCCAACCATTCGACATCCAGCCAGCGGCCAAATTTGAACCCGCTGCGGCAAAATTTTCCACAGGGCGTGTATCCAAATCTTTTATGGAAGGCAAGACTGCGGCTGTTTTCCCCGGTGATGATGGCGTAGCTCACCTGATAACCCATGGCCTGCAGCAGCGCCTCCAGAGCAGCATACAGCGCCCCGGCAATGCCCCGCCCCTGCGCCTGGGGTGCCAGATAGATAGATGGCTCACAGCACCACCGGTAAGCCGCCCGCTCAAAGGGCAGGCTGGCATAGGCATAGCCGGAAATCACCCCGTCCTCCTCCCACACCAGCCAGGGAAAATCCCGGGTAATATCCAAAAAACGCCGGGTAAACGTCTCCAATGCAGGCACCTCATACTCAAAAGTAATGGTGGTCTGCCGGACATAGGGCGCATAAATTTCCAAAATTCCGGGCACATCCCGGACAGTAGCAGGACGGATCATATGGTCTCCTTTCTGATGTTGAGATTCCGCAAACACCCCCGCCGCAGGCGGGGGAAGGCTCTCCGGCATAACACAAATGCAGCCGGATTTTTCCCTGGATTCTTCTTGCGATGGCAACGCTTTCTTCTGGATTTACAGCAGTTGTTGCCGTTCCGGTGGTGATAGCGGGCAGCTTTCTTGTTCCAGTTACGCTTGACTTCCCGACTGATGGTAGCCGGGCTGCGGCCTACAGATGTTTATTATCCGGATATTCCCGCTCACGTAGTGTAAGCAGTAACTATATTTTACACCCTGGTTAATATGAAGTCTATTTATTTTTTAGTGTTACACTTATTATAATCTGCCCGCCCTTTACACAAGGGGAGACTTTGGTACATTCCGCTCATAACCGCGTTCAAATATCCAACCGCTCCCCGCGCCTCACGTACCCGGTTCCCTCACCATGCCTGGCCACCTGAGGGAGCTGGCGGCGGAGGCGGCTGAGGATGGGGAAACTCCGCAAAATTTTTTCCAAACCCATAGCTTTTTTCAATCATTTGTGCTATTATATTTAAAAACCAACCAGGAGGTGGGGCACATGCCCAGAACCAGCAATAAGGCGGAAAAAATTGTGGAGTTTGTCAATGCTTTTGTGGCAGAGAATGGCTATTCTCCCTCTGTGCGGGAAATTGGTGAGGCGGTGGGGCTGCGCTCTACGGCTTCCGTGAGTTACCATCTGCAGGCGCTGCAGGAAAAGGGTGTTTTTCAGGCACCGGCTACCAAGGGGCGCAAGCGTGCGCTGGTAGGGACAGCCCGGCCGGGGCAGATTCCGGTGATCGGCGTGGTTACGGCAGGTGTGCCCATTCTGGCTGTGGAGAACCAGGAGGGAACCATCCCCTGGGAGGATACCAGCTGCTACGCTCTGCGGGTGCGGGGTGACAGTATGATCAACGCGGGTATTCTGAGCGGAGACAAAGTGGTGGTGCGTCCCCAGTCCACGGCGGACGATGGCCAGATTGTTGTGGCCATGATCGAGGACGAGGCAACGGTAAAGCGTCTGCGCCGCCGGAACGGCCAGGTGTGGCTCATGCCGGAGAACGACAATTACGATCCCATCGACGGTACCCATGCCCAGATTCTGGGACTTGTGAAAGCCGTTGTCCGGGAATACTAAACTTGTTCTTCTGCCACGCAAAAAAGTTCTTGACAAGCGGACAAAAATGTAGTATAAAAAACCCAAGTTCATTACCACAAACCGAAGAAGCGGAAGTAAAGCCGCCAGCGCATCCACAGAGAGTCCCGGGTTGCTGAGACCGGGGCGAAGAGCGAGGCAGCAAATGGACCGCCGAGGGCAGGGAGAACGGGAAACCAAGTATCTTCTGACGCAATGCCGGCGTTATCGGCAAAGGGCGTGTTGGCGCCCGGTGAGGTGGCCGTTCCATACGGCAAGCAAGGTGGTACCGCAGAATATTACCCATTCTGTCCTTGTTCCCCCAGGGGGAACAAGGGCTTTTTGCATTTTTCACCCAAAACAGCTGCCACACCTTCCACAACCATCATTCAGGAAAAGGAGAATTATTATGAAAACTTACATTGCCCTCTTTCTCACACTGGTTATTTTGGTTGCTTCCCTGGCAGGATGCACATCTGAAAGCACACCCCATGACGGCTACACCGTGGCCATTGTGCAGCAGATGGATCACAGTTCTCTGGATGAAATCCGCCTGGCTGTGGAAAGCCGGCTGAACGAAATCTCCGCCCAGCAGGGCATTTCCATCACCTGCCAGAGCTACAACGGGCAAAACGACAGCACCGTACTCAACCAGATCGGTGCTCAAATCGTCTCCGACGGAGTGGATGCCATCATCCCCATCGCCACCACCGCCGCCGTATGCATGGTCACCGCCGCCGAAGGGACGGACATTCCGGTGATCTACGCCGCCATCTCTGACCCGGCTTCCGCCGACCTGACGGGACTGAAACAGGTGACCGGCACCTCCGATGCCCTGAATACCTCCTTCATTCTGGATATGATGCTGGCCGTCCAGCCCCAGGTAGAGACGGTGGGGCTGCTGTATTCCAACAGCGAGCCGAATTCCGTCACACCCATCGCCCAGGCCAAAGCTTATCTGGACGAAAAAGGCATCGCTTATCTGGAAAAAACCGGCAACTCCACTGACGAGATTCTCACCGCCGCAAACTCCCTGGTTGGCCGGGTACAAGCGGTGTTCACCCCCACCGACAATGTGGTTATGGCTGCGGAGGGTGCCATCGCTGAGGTCTTCACCGCCTCCGGCATCGCCCATTATACCGGCGCCGATTCTTTTGTCACATCCGGCGCCTTCGTCACCTGCGGCGTGAACTATACCCAGCTGGGGCGCTATACCGCAGACATGGCTGTGGATGCCATGTGCAACGGGGTCATTCCGGAATATCATGTGATGGAGGGCGGTGTTATCACCGTCAACACAGCCACCGCCCAGGCGCTTGGTCTGGACTACAGCGTGTTTGCCACCCTGGCAGACACCGTAAAAGAAGTGAAATAAGGAGAGGATTCCTATGATTTCCACAGCTGTTGTATTCAGTGCCCTGGAACTGGGGTGCATATATGCGCTGGTCGCGCTGGCGCTTTTTGTCAGCTACCGGACGCTGAACATTGCCGATATGACCACAGATGGCGCTTTTACGCTGGGCTGTGCGGTTTCGGCCACCCTGGCCGTAGCCGGGCATCCCATTCTGGCCATCCCCGCCGCCATTGCCGCCGGAGCTGCCGCAGGCTTTGTCACCGCGTTTCTGCAAACCAAACTGCGCATTCCCTCCATCCTGGCGGGCATCATCACCAATACGGGGCTGTATACCGTGAATCTGGCGGTGATGGGCTTCTCCTCCAATGTGAGCATGCTGAAAGCCACCACGATTTTTGCCCTTTTAAAGCCAATGCTTGGCAAGGGTTACCGCCTGATTCCCGCCGCATTGGTTACGGCGCTGGTGGCAGTGCTCCTGATGCTGTTTTTGAAGACCCGGCTGGGGCTGTCTATACGGGCCACGGGTGACAATGGAGACATGGTGCGTGCCAGCTCCATCAACACCGCCTTCACCGTCACCATTGGTCTGTGCCTTTCCAACGGCCTGACCGCCCTTTCCGGTGCCATGCTGGCTCAGTACCAGAAGACCGCAGACATCAATCTGGGTACCGGCATGGTGGTTATCGGTCTGGCCTCTTTGATTATCGGAGAGACGATCTTCCGCCGGGGCAGCCTGGGCAGAAAGATTCTGGGCGCAGTGGTCGGCTCACTGGTATACCGGTTCATCATCGCTCTGGCACTGCGTCTGGATTTGCCCAGCGAATGCCTGAAGCTGATCTCCGCCGTGATTGTGGCGCTGGCCATCGGCCTGCCCGCCCTGCGGGCAAACAAGCAAGGAGGTTGCGTATGCTGATACTCAAAGATCTCCAAAAAACCTTCGCCCCAGGCACCGTAAACGAGAAGAAGGCGCTGCAGGGGATTGACCTGCATCTGCAAAGCGGAGACTTCGTCACCGTGCTGGGTGCCAACGGCGCAGGAAAATCCACCCTGTTTGGTGCCATTTCCGGCAGCTTTCTGCCGGATAAGGGCAGCATTCTTCTGGATGGGCAGGACATAACCCGAATGCCGGATTACAAGCGGAGCAAGGTCATCGGCCAGCTGTTCCAGAACCCCCTCCGGGGCACTGCTCCCAATATGACCATCCAGGAAAATCTGGCTCTGGCCTACCTGCGGGCCAGTGTCAGCCGCTCCCCCTTCTCCATGATCACAGGAAAGGATCGCCAGCAGTTCCGGGAGAAGCTCTCCCTGCTGGGCTTGGGGCTGGAAGACCGGATGGATACCCCTGTAGGACTGCTCTCCGGCGGCCAGCGCCAGGCACTCACCCTGCTTATGGCTACACTGGTCACACCCAAGCTGCTGCTTCTGGATGAGCACACCGCCGCCCTGGACCCGGCAACTGCAGAAAAGGTTCTGGATTTGACCCAAAAGATCGTGGCAGAAAACCATATCACCTGCATGATGATTACCCACAGCATCCCGGATGCCCTCCGCCTGGGCAATCGCACCATCGTCATGAAAGACGGCCGGATTCACCTGAGCCTGGAAGATGCCCAGCGCCGGAACATGACCCCCCAGCAACTGCTCACCGCCTTCCAGGTAGAATCCGACCGGATGCTGTTCAGTACCTGAAAATATCCTGCCCATACTATAAGGTCTGTCTCAATGTGATGAAAATCACAAAAGACAGACCTTTTTTCCCCGCCCGGGGGTGCAGGGCGACCGGATGGGGCGGGGGTATGGTGAAGGATTATCTTTATGAAAAAGGACTGCCCTTTGGTCGGACAGTCCTTTTTATATATCCGGTGCTATCAGCCCTTGCCGCTGACACGGGACTCGATTCGTTGCAGGGATTTCTCCATGGCCGCATAAGCGGACTGGGTTACCTTGTCCACGTAGTTGCCCTCGTAGGCGGCCATGGCCTCCTTGATGCGCACTACCCGGCGGTAGCCGTCCCCTTCGGATTCTTTCAGGGTATAGATGGGGATATAGCTGAAATTGGTCACTTTCGTGGTTTTCAGATCCGCGTCCTTGGTGATCTCCACATCCAGGATGATGGAGTAGTTGCTGCCGCCCAGGGAGGCGTCACCATAGAAATCTCCCAGGGAATAGGCCACCAGGCTGCCGGTCTTTTCATTCATCTCGATGGCCTGCACCAGATGGGGGTGGGTACCGATGATCACGTCCACACCCTTCTTTTGCAGCAGCTCCACGATCTGGGTCTGGGTTTTGCTGATCTGGTCATTGTTCACGCTACCCCAGTGCAGCAGCGCCACGATAATATCCGGGTTTTCCTTGGATACATTGTTCAGGATCTGGGTGATGCCCTTTTTGTCCACGTACTTGTAGTTGGAATCGTAATCCTCATACAGCAGGTTCACGCAGTCCTCGCTGCCGGCAGGCATGCCCATGCCGCCGACGCCTTTGGTAAAGGCCACAAAGGCGACCTTAATGCCCTGAACATCGCAGATGGTATATCCGCCGGTTTTCTGGAAGTCCGAAGCTGTAGCGTAGGCACCCAGAGGTTCCATTCCGGCGGCACGGATGTTATTCAGGGTGGAATTCAGGCCGATCAGGCCATTGTAGATGGTGTAGGAATTGGCCATCTGAATCAGATCCACACCGGCGCTTTTCAGATAAGTAAGCAGCTCCGTGGGAGCGGAAGCGGTTTCGGATCCGTATGGCTCGCCGCAGAAGCCGCCCTCCAGATTCATCACCGTCACATCGGCGTTGCTCAGCTCCGCCGCCACATCCTGGAACGCGCGGGTATAGTCATATCCCGTGGCCACAATGCCGGAGTCCACCACGGAGTTGGTCACATTCAGGTCTCCCACCGCCCGCAGGTGGATGGTGGTGATGGGATTCTTGGTCTGCCGGCCGGATACCGTTTCCTCCGGCTCCGTGGTTGCCTCCGTTTGCTCTGTGGGCAGGGCGGCATTCATATTGGAGACCGGCTGGCTCTCCGGCGCTTTGGCCGCAATACGGTAGATGGTCACGCCGCAGGCACACAGCACGATGGCCGCCACCACCAGCAGCGCCTTTATGCGCCGCTGCTGCGCTTTCTGCCGCTCCCGCTGCTGTTCCCGCCGCTGGCGGCGGCGATCCATCTCTTCATGATTCAGCGCCACAGGGCACACCTCCTTTTGACAATTGGTTTCTCATTATATCGGATTTATCCCAGAAAAACAAGGGCAAAGATGTGAATAAATCATTTCCTT
The DNA here is from genome assembly GCA_964501115.1 of uncultured Oscillospiraceae bacterium. Lineage (GTDB taxonomy): Bacteria > Bacillota > Clostridia > Oscillospirales > Oscillospiraceae > Faecousia. Next base: position 13,040 of record CAZCRO010000021.1, on the reverse strand, counting down.
TCCCGGTTTTCCTTACTTTTCTTCCTGTTTGGGCTTGCCGCCCCGGCGGTAATTGCGCCGGTAGTTGTTCCGCTTGGGTTTGGCCTGACCTTCCGGAGCTTCGTTTGCCTGCCTGGCGGGCTGCTCCTGGGCTTCCTTACGGGGGCGATCCTTTTTGGGCTTGGGCGGCTTCTGGGGTTTTGGCTCCTGCCTGGGGGCTTGGGCGGCATCCGTCTTTTCCTCGGGCTTGCCCGGCTTTCCCCGGCGGCGGTTATCCCGCTTGGGGCGCGGAGGACGGTTTTCCTGCTTTTCCTGCTTTTCCGCCTTCTCCTCGGGTCTGGTTTCCTCCACCACCGACTCCGTGCTGTAGCGGAAGCGGATGGGCTCGAGCACCATGCTGGGCTCCTGCTCTGCCTTCCGGGCGGGTTTCTTGCCGTTGCCGGAGATGGGGGCCAGATCTGCCGGGATGGGGGCATCGGACTTCTTGGCCTTGCCACTGCGCAGAATGGCCACATCCTCGTTGGCAAACTGGCTGATGGTATTGGCATCGTCCTCCATGCGCACCTTCACCCGCTGGCGCAAAATGTCCACATCCACCACGGTGCCCCGTCCCTCCGGGGTATCCACGAAGGAATCCATCTTGGGGCTGGTGCGGATCAGTGCCTCGTAGGTATCCTGCTCGTATTTCAGGCAGCACATCAGCCGGCCGCAGGTTCCGGAGATCTTGGTGGGGTTCAGGCTGAGATTCTGGCTCTTCGCCATTTTGATGGAGACGGGCTGGAAATCATCCAGGAAGCTGGCGCAGCAGAAGGGTCTGCCGCAGATGCCCAGGCCGCCTACCATCTTTGCCTTGTCCCGGACACCGATCTGCCGCAGTTCGATACGGGTGTGGAAAATGCTGGCCAGATCCTTGACCAGTTCCCGGAAGTCCACCCGCTCGTCGGCGGTGAAATAAAAGAGGATCTTACTGCCGTCAAAGGCGCACTCGGCGCTGACCAGCTGCATATCCAGGCCGTGGGCCTGGATCTTCTGGAGGCACACGGCCTCTGCCCGGGCTTCCTTCGCCCGGTTCTCCGCCACGGTCTTTTCATCCTGGGGATTGGCCCGGCGCAGAACCTTGCGCAGGGGCGCCACCACATCCTTCTCCGGGATGGTATGCACGCCGGAGGCGCACACGCCGTATTCTTCCCCCCGGGCGGTATCGATGATGACATGATCTCCCGGACGGCAGGCAAAACCGGCGGGGTCAAAGAAATAGACCTTCTGCCCCGGGCGGAACTGGATATCCACCACGGACACCAGCGTATTTTTCGTTTCTTCCATGTTCTGCTCCTTACTTTATCGCAATGCCCAGGCCAGATAGCCGCACACGGCAGCCGGGGACACATTGCTCAGGGTATACTCCCTGGCTTTTTGAATGGTTTCGTAAATGGCGTACAGCTCCCGCCTCTCCCGGCTGCGGGCCAGGGTTCGGGCGATGGGGGACACCGCTTCCACGCCGCAGGCGGTGACCAATGCGCCATCCACCAGCTCCAGCCAGATCCCCAGGGTATCGGCCAGGGCATCCCGCTTCCATTTTTCCATGGGAACCAGCACCTGGGTCAGCAGCAGGGGATCCCGCCTGACCAGCGCCAGCATAAAATTTCTCGTCTCTTCCGATACCTGTACGCCATCGGTAAGCAGGCGCCTGGCCTGGCCATAGAATCCGCCGCTGCGGGAGATGGCACCGGTGAGGCTCAGCTCCTCCGCCTGGGGAAAATCCTGCCTCAGCCGCTGCCGCAGCTGTCCTTCCTCAATGGGCAGCATCCGCAGTTCCGTACACCGGGAGCGCACGGTAGGCAGCATACTGTCCGCATTGGTGGTGAGCAGGAGAAACACGCCGTACTTCGGCGGCTCTTCCAGCACCTTCAGCAGGGCATTCTGCCCCGGCACACCCATATCCTGCGCCCGGGGAAAGAGATAGATCTTGTAATCGGATTCATTGGGCTGGATATACATATCCGCCCTGGCATCCCGGATGAGATCCACCGGGACGGTCTTTTTTTCCGGGTCGTCCACGGTGATAAAGTCCGGGTGCATCCCGTCCATCACCTTCCGGCAGGCCGGGCAGCTCATACAGGGCTTCCCGTTTCCCCGGCACAGTATGGCCGCGGCCAGAAGCCTGGCCAGTGTATGCTTGCCGGAACCTTCCGGGCCAGAAATCAAATAAAAATGGGAAATATGTCCTTTTTTCAAGGACAATTCCAGATTTTTCAACATATGCTCGTTGCCGAGCAGGCCGCCAAAACCCATCGGCTCAGCCCCACAGCGCAGAGAGCATGGGAATGATCTGCTTCTTCCGGCTCATCACCCGGGGCAGGAAAACCGTGCCGTCCTTCGGCGTGACACCGAAAGCCTGCTGGATGGTATCGTCGTCGCCCAGGTACAGCAGCTGGGTGCCTTCCAGCAGCACATCCGTCAGCATCAGGATGACCATGGAGAGTTTTTCCTTCTTCGCCTGCCTGCGCATATGGGTCAGGAACTCTTCCTTCCGCTCCAGCATACTGGGGCTGTCCACACAGGTGATCTGGGACACGGCAAAGTCGTAACCGGCAATGTGGAACTCCTTATAGTCCGTAAACAGCAGCTCCTCGGCGGATTTGCCCCCCAGGGAGCCGGAGAAAATCTCCTTGCCCAGCTCTTCCAGAGAGACATTGGCCATCCGGGCCAGCCGCTCGGCCATACGCTTGTCCCGCTCCGTGCAGGTGGGGGACTTGAACATGACCGTATCGGACAAAATGGCCGCGGCCATCATACCGGCCATGCCCGGGGAGGGCATCAGCCCCCGATCCTGGTACATACCCGCCAGAATCGTATTGGTAGAGCCTACCGGTTCGTTGCGCACATAAATGGGGTTTGTGGTTTGGATGTCTGCCAGGCGGTGGTGATCGATGATCTCCAGAATTTCCGCTTCTTCCAGGCCGGGAACGGACTGAGCCGCCTCGTTGTGATCCACCAGAACCACCCGCTTGCGCCGGGGGCGCAGCAGATGATAGCGGCTGAGCATACCCACAACATGCTCGTTTTCATCCAGGATGGGATAGCTGGAAGCCCGGTGCTTGAGCACCTGCTCCTTCACTTCGTCCACCCGGTCTTCCAGATGGAAGCAGACCAGCTCATCCCGCTTGCAGATACGGCCAATGGGTGTGGACAGGAAGATCATCCGGCTGGCACGGTAAGCGGCGTAGGGGGTGGAGATGATGCAGGTGGTGGTGGGCAGGTTGCGCAGTTCTTCATCCAGCTCCGCCTGGCACAGAATCAGCGCACTGACATTCATTTCCAGCGCCCGGCGGATCATATCCGGCTGATGGCCGCAGAACACAATGGATTCCTTCCGGCTCCACAGCAGACTCTCCCGATCCTGGGGCAGGGCAATGGTCACCTTGCCGGAGATGGTATCCACCTGATCCCCCGCCTCGTTGAGCACCTTGCCCTCCAGAACGGAGAGGATATTGAAAAGAGGTACGTTTTTCAGTTCGCCTCCGGCGCTCAGATCCATGTTATAGGCGGCAATGTATTCCTTGCTCAGCATGCCGTAGAGGCTGCCGTCGGCATTGGCCACAGGCAGAGCGGTGATGTTCTGTTCCTTTTGCAGAGTCTTCCAGGCAGCATCCACGGTGACATTGGCATCCAGCACAGGAGGGGTATCGTAGTCCAGATCCTGCACCTGGGTAAACATGCTGTGAATCCGCTTGGGCGGCTGAAAGCCAAAGCGATCCAGAACAATTTGGGTCTCATCCGATACCCGTCCCAGGCAGGCAGCGGTATACTCCCGGTCTCCCAGAGCGTTGCGCAGGGCGGCATAGGCCATAGCGGCAACGATGGAGTCCGTATCCGGGTTTCTGTGTCCGGTCACATAAATAGGATCCATACTTTTCCTCCTTTTTGTTCAGAAACAGCCCGCGCCAGGGCTGTCAGCAAGCTTTTTTCCGGGCAGAACTTATCCCAGAGTCACCTCTCCTGCCAGGTCGGTGGCAAAGAGGGCGGCAATCTGCTCCGGGTTCATTCCCTGTCCCAGACCCCACATCAGCTTGGTCATGGCGGCCTCGGAGGTCATGTCATAGCCCTGAATCACGCCCAGATCCAGCAGCTTGTTGCCCACCTGATAAACCCGCAGATCCGAACTGTCGTACAGGCACTGGGTAGTGACCACCACGCTGATGCCATCCTCCACAGCCCGGCGAATGCCCCGCAACCCCTTGTGCAGCACATTCACGCCGCCCAGGCCGAAGGCCTCGATGACGATGCCCTTGTAGCCCATGGCTGCCAGCATGTCAAAAATGGCAGGGTTCAGGCCGGGTGTCAGCTTCAGCAGGAAAACCTCCCGGCAAAGCTCCGGGCAGAATCTGGCCTCTCCACGGCGCCGGGGCAGGGCGCCGGAATCGATCACCAGGCCACGGGTGCTGACCTCCGCGGCATAGCGGGCATTCACACTTTCAAAGGCACCGAACCCGGAAGCCCGCACCTTCACTGCCCGGCAGCCCAGCATCACCTTCCGGTCGAAGGCCAGGAATACACCGGGTACGCCGGAGGCGGCCATGGCGAAGGCCGTGCGCAGGTTGGCGGGGGCATCGGAGAGCATCTCCGTCAGCGGCAGCTGGGAACCGGTGAAAACCACGGGAAAATCAATATCCGGCAGCAAAAAGGTGACGGCAGAAGCGGTATAGGCCATGGTATCCGTACCATGGGACACCACCACGCCATCGTAGCTCCCCCGTGCCTCGTATATGTGCCGGGCAATGAGCTGCCACTCCTCCGGAGAAATATTGGAAGAATCCAGGCAGATAATGTCCTTCACGGTAATGGTATAAAAGCCGCGCAGGTGCTCCAGCTCCTGCTCCATGATGCTGCTGGTTTGGGGCTCCAGCCCTTCCCCGCCGGGGGTGCAGGCGATGGTTCCGCCGGTGGTGAGCAAAAGGATCTTCTTTTCCATATGTTCTCTCCTGTGGGCATAGTTATACTTGATACCATTATAGCCGCTTCTATTTAAAAAGGCAAGAAAAAAACGCAGGCGGCTACAAATAGGCCATTGCAATTTTGACCTGGGTGTACTAGAATAAGTGGGTAAATATCCGGCAGGTATCCGCCTGCCGCCGCCCCCAACCCCGGCAACCCGGGCACCCGGGGCGCATTCACTGACGATTTGGAGGATCCATTATGAATGTTTTGGTTACCGGCGGCGCCGGTTACATCGGTTCCCACACCTGCGTAGAACTGCTCAACAGCGGCTACGGCGTGGTTGTCATCGACAATCTGTGCAATTCCAGCGCCGAAAGCCTGCACCGTGTGGAGCAGCTCACCGGCAAGTCCCTGCGCTTTTACGAAGGCGACGTGCGGGATGAGGCACTGCTGCGCAAGATCTTTGCGGAGAATGAAATTGGCTGTGTGATCCATTTTGCCGGCCTGAAGGCCGTAGGCGAAAGCGTTGCCAAGCCCTGGGAATACTACGACAACAACCTGAACTCCACCCTGGTGCTGACCAAGGTTATGAAAGAGGTGGGCATGAAGAACATCATCTTCTCCTCCTCCGCCACCGTATACACCGCGGATAACGAGATGCCCCTGCGGGAGACCAGCCGCACCGGCGGCTGCACCAACCCCTACGGATGGACCAAATACATGACCGAGCAGATTCTCTCCGGTATGTCCAAGGCGGACGACCAGTGGAGCATCGTGCTGCTGCGCTACTTCAACCCCATCGGCGCCCACAAGTCCGGCACCATGGGCGAAGACCCCAGAGGCATCCCCAACAACCTGATGCCCTACATCACCCAGGTGGCCATCGGCCGCCGTGAGAAGCTGAGCATCTTCGGCAGTGACTACGATACCCCCGACGGTACCGGCGTCCGGGACTATATCCACGTGGTAGACCTGGCCAAAGGTCACGTGGCCGCCGTGAAGTACGCCACCGGCAACACCGGCTGCGAGGTATTCAACCTGGGCACCGGCGTGGGCTACAGCGTGCTGGACATGGTGAACACCTTCATGGAAGTGAACCATGTAAATGTGCCCTACGTGATTACGGACCGCCGCCCCGGCGACATCGCCACCTGCTATGCCGACCCCGCCAAGAGCGCCCAGGTGCTGGGCTGGAAGGCAGAGGAAACCCTGGCCGACATGTGCCGGGACTCCTGGAACTGGCAGAGCAAGAATCCCCAGGGCTACGGGGAATAAAGGAAAGGAGCCGCCCATATGAATTACACCATTGAAAATGAGTATCTCAAGCTAACCGTTTCCTCCCACGGGGCGGAAATTCTCAGCCTGGTGCGCAAATGCGACGGCGTGGAGCATATGTGGCAGGCAGACCCCAGCGTTTGGCGCTTCCATGCCCCCATTCTCTTCCCCCATACCGGCAAGGTCACCGACGGGGTGATCCACGCCAAGGGAAAGGACTACCCCGCCAAGCAGCACGGTTTCGCCCGGGATATGGTTCACGAGCTGGTCAGCAAAGAAGACAGCCGCCTGGTTCTGGCGCTGGAAAGCAGCGAACAGACCCTGGAGATCTTCCCCTATGCCTTCCGGCTGGTTTCCACCTTCACCCTGGAAGGAGATAAGCTGCACCATACCCTGACCGTGGAAAACAAGGACCCGGAGGCACTGCCCTTCGGCATCGGCTACCACCCCGGGTTTGCCGTCCCCTTCGACAGCGACCACACCCTGGAGGACTACGAGCTGCGCTTTGACCACATGGAGTCCCCCCTGTGCATCAACAACCTGCCCAAGGGGCTGATGCATGGCAACTTCTATTACCTGGGCAGCAACATCGACCGGCTGCCCATCTGCCCGGAGCTGTTCGCCAACGACAGCCACTGCATGACCAATCTGGTATCCAAAACCCTGGGCATTTACGAAAAAGGCACCGGCCGGGCCGTCATCTGCCACATTGCCGATTTCCCCTACACCCTGCTGTGGAGCATGCCGGGAGACACGGTGAAATTTGTGTGTATCGAGCCCTGGCACAGCCTGCCCAGCCCGGAAAAGGGCAGCACCGAGTGGCTGCAAAAGCCCGCCGCCGCCATCCTGGCCCCCGGCGAAAGCTGGTCCACCACCATGACCATGGAGTTTGCACGGTAACAAATTCTGCCGGTTTCCTTCGGGAAACCGGCGCAGTTAGCCCAGGCGTTGCAATTTCTTTTCTGCGGCCAGGTACAGCCGCCCCGCGAGAAAGGCCAGGGGAATCCACATCAGGAAATACCGGGGGCAGATCTGCCCCAGATAATTGCCGGGTAGCCCCCGGTAGTCCCACACCCGGTAGTCCCGGTTCCATACCATCCCCGCTGCCAGCTCCACCATGGTGATAATCCCGGCGCCCGCCAGCGGCCGCACCGCCCACGGCAGCCTGGGCCGGGTCTTTTCCAGCCGCCCCAGCAGCAGGAAGCACACCCCGCCCGCCAGAAACATGCTCCCGTGGCTGCGCCCCCGGTACAGCATTTCCAGCCCTACATAGCCGCTCCCGCCCAGCAAAAACAGAAGCCCCTTTCCCATCCAAATCACCTCGGGGAAAGGATTGCCAAAATTTCTTAAAAAAATTCAAAAAAGGGGTTGACAAAATTCCCTTTCTTGGATATAATACAGAAGCTGTTTCGGCAAGGCCGAAATTGCCCCTGACCATATGGCGGCATAACTCAGTTGGTAGAGTAGCCGGTTCATACCCGGTATGTCATCTGTTCGAATCAGATTGCCGCTACCAGGCCCGTTGGTCAAGCGGTTAAGACACCGCCCTTTCACGGCGGTAACATGGGTTCGATTCCCGTACGGGTCACCAAAAAAGCACTTGCGAAAGCAAGTGCTTTTTTTCGTATCAATAACCCCCTGCCTCTCCCAGAGGGAGAGGTGGCACGGCGAATGCCGGGGGCGTTCGCTGCTTTCCGCCTGGATGGGCATCTTTTTGAAAAAAATCCACGGTCTCTATCGACTTTCCGGCCTGTGCCGTGTTATAATACGGAAAATGATTCATGGAAGGAGGCCACCGTATGGTTGAGCAACCAAAGAAGCGACCCTGCTCTGTGGGGTTGCTGGCTCATGTGGATGCGGGGAAGACTACGCTTTCCGAGGCGATGCTGTATGTTTCCGGGGCACGGCGGGTGCTGGGGCGGGTGGATCACAGGGATGCATACCTGGACACCCACAGCCTGGAACGGGAGCGGGGCATTACCATTTTCTCCAAGCAGGCCCGGCTGGAAACCACCCGGCTGGCGCTGACCCTTCTGGACACCCCGGGGCATGTGGACTTTGGTGCGGAAACGGAACGGGTGCTGCCCGTGCTGGACTGCGCCGTACTGGTAATCAGCGGCACCGATGGGGTACAGGCTCACACCCAGACCCTGTGGCAGCTGCTGCAGCGCTATCAGATTCCCACGTTTGTCTTTATCAACAAAATGGATCTGGCCGGTGCTGACCGGGAGAGGCTGCTGGAAAATTTACAGCAGAAGCTCAGCCCCGGCTGCATCGACTTCTCCCGGGACTGGGAAGAGATCTGTGAAGCCGCCGCCCTGTGCGACGAGGCGCTGCTGGAAAACTATCTCTCCGGAGGGGAAATTTCCCGGGAGAACCTGCGCCAGCTCATCGGGGCAAGGAAGCTTTTCCCCTGCCTGTTTGGCTCCGCTCTGAAATTGGAGGGGATTCCGGCGCTGCTGGAGCTGCTGGATACCTATGCCCCATCCCCTGAATATGGGCAGGAGTTTGCCGCCCGGGTATACAAAATCTCCCGGGATTCCCAGGGCAACCGGCTGACCTGGATGAAACTCACCGGCGGCAGCCTGGCTGTCCGCTCCCTTCTGCGCTACACCAGCCGGAAAAAAGAGCCAAGGGAAGAGAAGCCGGTGCAGCTGCGGCTGTACTCCGGCGAAAAATTCACCACCACCGAGCGGGCAGAGGCCGGCTGCGTTCTGGCCGCCACCGGCCTGACGGCCACATATATCGGCCAGGGACTCGGCGCTGAGCCGGAGGGGCCCGCTCCCAGCCTGGAAAGCGTTATGACTTACCGGGTGAACCTGCCTGCCGCCTGCGACCCGGCCAGGGCGCTGCCGCTGCTCCGGCAGCTGGAAGAAGAGGACCCTCAGCTGCATCTGCTGTGGGAAAACGGCCAGATTCACGTACAGATCATGGGGCAGGTACAGCTGGAAATCTTCCGCAGCCTGGCCAGGGAACGCTTCGGGCTGGACATCACCCTGGACGACCGGAAGATCTTCTACAAAGAGACCATCTCCCAGCCTGTGGAGGGCATCGGCCATTTTGAACCCCTGCGCCACTATGCCGAGGTGCATCTGCTGCTGGAACCCCTTCCCCAGGGCAGCGGGCTGGAATTTGCCACCCAATGCCCCCTGGATGTGCTGGACGGGAATTATCAGAGCCTGATTCTGACCCATCTGGCAGAGAAAACCCACCGGGGTGTGCTGACAGGCGCCCCTATAACGGATATGAAACTCACCCTGCTCATTGGCAAAGCCCACCTGAAGCACACCGAAGGGGGCGACTTCCGCCAGGCAACCTACCGGGCAGTGCGCCAGGGACTGATGCAGACAAAGAGCGTACTCCTGGAACCGTGGTACGCCTTCCGGCTGTCCCTTCCCCAGGAGCAGATCGGCCGTGCCATTACCGACATCCGTGCCATGGGCGGCGAGATGGAGCCGCCCCAGAGCATCGGCACCACTGCCAGCCTAGAAGGACGGGTACCCGCCGCGGAAGTGAAGGACTATGCCCAGGTTCTGGCCGCCTATACCCAGGGGCAGGGAAGACTCAGCCTGACGCTGGAGGGCTACGCCCCCTGCCACAACACCCCGGACATTCTGGCCGCCTCGGGCTACGACCCGGAGGCTGACCTGGAGAACACCCCGGACTCCGTATTCTGCGCCCATGGCGCGGGACACACGGTAAAGTGGGACGAGGTCAAAAACTATATGCACCTGGAAAGCGGACTGAAAGAGGAAAAACCTCCCCAGCTGGTGGAGCGTGTCCACATCGATGACCGGGAGCTGGAAAAAATCATGGAGCGGGAATTCGGCCCCATCCGCCGGAAGCAGTACACCCCGCCGAAAAAATCCGCCACCGGAGAGGTGACCATCCGCCAGCCCCGGGAAAAATACGTCATTGTAGACGGCTACAACATCATTTTTGCCTGGGAAGATCTGGCACAGACCGCGAAATCCGACCTGGATGCCGCCCGCCGTGCCCTGTGCGACCAGCTGGCCAGCTATGCCGGGTTTACCAAATGCCATCTGGTGGTGGTGTTCGACAGCTACCGCCAGCCCGGCAGCGAAAAGCTGCGGCAGAACAATATCCAAGTGGTGTTTACCCAGGAAGCCCAAACCGCTGACCAGTATATCCAGGAGCTGGCTGCCCAAATCGGCAACAACTATGCCGTGCGTGTGGCTACTTCCGACAGCCTGGTGCAGCTCAGCGCCTTCCGCTCCGGCGTGCTGCGCATGTCCGCCCGGGAGCTGCGGGATGAGGTGACCCGGGCACAAGCAGAAATGAAACAATACTACCATACCTAAGGAGGAACCCCATGAGCAATCCATCCAAAGAAAAACTTGAAAAGCGTGTAGACGAAAAAGTACAGCAGGCAGAGGATCGGATCCGGAAATCCGAAGAGCGGGAAGAAAAGATGCAGCATCTGTTCCGCCACGGCCTCCACATTCTGGAACGTATCATTGCCGTCATCACCCTGGCGGTGCTGCTGGTTGCCCTGGGGAATCTGGTGGTGCAGCTGATCCTGAAACCCAGCTCGGCAACGGATCTGCACAGCTTCCTCCATGATATGCTGAACATTGTGGTGGGACTGGAATTTGTGCGTATGCTCATCGATACCACCCCCGCCAGCATTATGGAAGTGCTCACCGTGGCCATCACCCGCCACGTCATTCTGAACCATGATGAGCCCATCAGCAACCTGATCAGCGTGGCCTGTATCGCCGGCCTGTTCGCCACCCGCCGCTACTTCTTCCGCAGAGGCGAGCTGAAACAGGAAATGGTGGAAAAAGAATAAAAATAACAATGCTGCCTTGGAACCGGCAGCAGGGAGTTTCGGCAGTCTAAGAGGACTGATGCAAAATGAACGGTTTTGCATCAGTCCTCTTTTTGGTTTTTTAAACGCAGTTACGGGCGGGGGATGGCGTTATGGTGTGCTTTGGGCATTGCTTGCTAAGATTTCTCCTTCAAAATTGTTATGCTTGTCCTCAGCAACCATAACCGTTACTGTAAAAATGTTTCTCTGCGTATCATACTCCCATTCGTAGCCACCTTGGTATTTCCGTATGGTTTTCGCAACGCTTTTCATACCAAAACCATGAATACTCCCATCGGGTTTGGTTGAAACAAGGTGATTGCCAGACTTTTTCGGTGGATTGTCGCAGCTGTTACTGATAATTAGAACACTATAAGAATTCCGACGCACCGTATTCAAGGAAATACTTTTCTTTTCTGATAGCTCCGCAGCAGTAACCGCATTGTCCAGAAGATTACCCAGAATAGCGACCAAATCCATTGCCAATGTGATCATCGGCTGGCTGTGGCCTCTGAATCAGGCCACCTATCACATGCATAATTTCGGCTACGACAAGCTGCCCCGGATGTGGCAGTCCTATTGCATTTTTGCCGGGCTGTCGGCACTTCTCTATTGGGGAGCCATCCGGGCAGCAAAGCGATATAATTTCAGCTTTACAGGAACGGAGGGATGACCATGGACGCAATCATCGAAGTGCGGCATGTTAGCAAATCCTTTGGGGAAGAACATGTCTTGAAAGATGTAAGCCACAGCTTTGAAATTGGCCAAATCCATGGCATCGTGGGCAACAACGGTTCCGGGAAAACCGTGCTGATGAAGTGCATCTGCGGCTTTTTGAAGCCGGACAGCGGTGCAATTTATGTCCATCACAAGCAGGTGGGGAAGGAAACGGATTTTCCGGAGGATATTGGCATCATCATCGAAACACCGGGTTTTCTTCCTCATCTGTCCGGACTCCAAAACCTGAAAATATTGGCATCCCTGAAGGGCATCGCCAATGACCACACCATCCGGGACACCATCGAGCTGGTAGGGCTTGACCCCAATTTGAAGAAAACGGTGGGGAAATACTCCCTGGGTATGCGCCAGAGACTGGGCTTGGCCCAGTCGCTGATGGAAGATCCCAGTCTTCTCATTTTGGACGAGCCTTTCAATGGCCTGGACAAAAACGGTGCTCAGCATATCCGGGAGCTGATTAAAAGCCTGCGCCATCAGGGAAAGACGGTAATCCTGGCCAGCCACAATCAAATGGATATTGACGAGCTGTGCGATACGGTCTGTGAAATGGATGCAGGCGTTTTGACGGTGGTGCGATAAATGGAAACTATCTTGATTGCGGAAGAAATCCGCAGCTTTTTCCCGGAGGCCGGGTCCTTTTCACAAAGAATCCAGGCAGGGGAGCGCTGCTATGTGCAAGGCAGTGAAGAAAGCTGCAATGCCCTGTTTGAAATGCTCACCGGCCTGAGAAAACCGGATGAAGGCAGCGTCACCCTGCTGGGACAAAACTTATATGCCCTGCCTGAAACGGAACGTGCGGCATTTCGCCGGGACAGCATTGGAGCCGTCCCCAGGGGCGGCGGCTTCCTGCCGGAACTGACCCTTTGGGAGCAAATCCGACTGCCCATGGTATTGGCAGGATTCTCCACAGAAGAAATGCGCAGCCGTATCCGCAGGCATAGAATGACCCTTTTCCGGTAGATTTCCGCCAGCACAAACAAATACCTGGCAGGCTCCGCCTGCGACGGGGGGATGGCCTCCTTGCGAAAAGGCGGCTGGATACAAAGAAGCTGTCGCAAAAGAATGCGGCAGCTTTTTCAGCCTGTCAAAATAATCCCTTTCCTGGCACCCCCTTCGGTGAACTGTCATGCGATAGTATAACTGAGAGTGTAAAAATATATCCCCATACCAATAACCATGAGGTATGGGGGCAGTATAAAATTAAAAGCTCCGGATTTTCATCCAGAGCTTTGTGTTGGCATTACCTATCTTCCCGGCAAGTCACCCTGCAAGTATTGTC
>CAZCRO010000020.1:0-28267 GCA_964501115.1 uncultured Oscillospiraceae bacterium | reverse complement strand
AATCTTCTCGAAAAACTCACCGTGAGTTTTTCGAGTTTTGGGATATTATCTCATAACTGAGGGTGAGATGCTAGGTGGGTGGTTATTGTGCGCTTACCTTACAGTGGCATTTGTTTAATTTGAAAAAACTTTCCTCAGGGACGGCTGGGGATAATGACAGCAGCAATGATATATGCCCAGAAGCCAACAGAACCGACCAACGCAGAAATCGCCCAAACAACACGAATAAGGGTAGGATCGATCCCAAAATACTCACCAACCCCTGCGCAAACACCGCAAACAAGGCGATTGGTATTGGACTTGTACAGCTTTTTTTCCATAAGACATACGTCCTTTCCTTTTTCTTCCGTTATACTGCGCAGGGAACTGATCCTGCACAGATTGTTACATATACAGACCAATAACTTCCTGGAAAATCAAGTCCACAGGCAATTCCAGTTCTTTATGAAATATTCCACACCGGAATATACCGTTGTCAGGACGATAATGGCACCGACAATGGTTCCAACAACCGGGTTAGCTGGGAAGCACATCCAAACAATCAGCCCAACCATGGTGCTGGCTGTTTTGATTTTTCCACTCCAGGCAGCAGCAATGACATGTCCCTTCGGTGCGGCAACCAGGCGCAGACCTGTAACCGCAAATTCCCGAGTGAGGACGATCATCAATGCCCAAGCGGAAAATCTGCCCCATTGTGTGAACATAGTCATGACGGCAATGGTAAGCAGCTTGTCTGCCAAAGGATCCAGAAACTTTCCAAAATCCGAGACCTGATTATAATGCCGTGCAATGTATCCATCCAGAAAATCGCTGACGCTGCCCAATACAAAGATGCCGAGAGAAATCCACATCCATACACTGCGGTATCCTTCGCTCAGGGAAAGGGTAACCATCATAGCAGGAATGAGCACGACACGAAAAAGAGTAATTTTACTTGCTGTTGTCATACTTCATCCTCCCGGAGAAATCCCGACAAATCTCCGTCTATAATTTCGCCAATGGTTACATTTACAAACTGGCCTTCCCGCAAAGGTTCCTCAGACGCAATCCAAACCCGGCCATCAATATCCGGAGAGTCGGCATAGGTGCGGCCATAGAACTGTTCCTGCTCTTCATCATAGCCATCTACCAGAACTTCCAGAGTCTTGCCCAGCATGGAAGCATTGTATTCATCCATAATCTGGGACTGGATCATTTCCAGAGTCTCTGCCCGCTCACGTGCAACTTCTTCATCTACATGCTCCATAGACGCGGCAGGGGTTCCTTCTTCCGGAGAAAATACGAATGCACCTACACGCTCCAGACGCTGCTCACGCAGAAACTGGCACAGCTCCTGGAACTCCTCCTCCCCTTCCCCCGGCAATCCGATAATCAGGCTGGTACGAATGACCAAACCGGGAATCCGTGCGCGAAGCTTGGCGAACAGCTCTGTAATCAGCTGTTTGTCTCCACGGCGATTCATTGCCTTGAGAATTTTATCATTGCAGTGCTGAATGGGAATATCCAGATATTTGACAATTTTCGGCTCGGAAGCAAGCACCTCAATGAGCTCATCGTCGATTTCATCGGGATAAACATAGTGAACACGGATCCAATGGAAGCCTTCAATCTTGCACAATTCCCGGAGCAGTGTGGCCAACTGACGCTTATGGCCAGGGAAATCGGTGCCATAGCGACTGGTATCCTGGGCAACCACAATCAGCTCTTTTGTGCCGGAGGCAGCAAGCACACGGGCTTCGTACAGTACATCATCCATTTGACGGCTTCTGTATTTGCCACGCAAATAGGGGATGATGCAGAATGCGCAGCGATTATTACAGCCTTCCGCAATCTTTATGTAAGAAAAATGTTCCGGAGTAGTCATTATGCGTCCGGTCTCTTCTTCCGGTGCATCAATGGATCCAAAATCTACAACCCTGTGCCCGGAAAGCAGCTGCTCAATTGCAGGGACAATATGGGTGTAGCTTCCGGTTCCAAGAATGCCATCCACTTCCGGCATCTCTTCCAGAATATCCCCCTGATAGCGCTGGGACAGGCAGCCGGAAACCAGAATCTTGCCAACCAGTCCTTCAGCCTTGAGCTGAGCCGTTTGCAGGATATAGTCGATTGCCTCACTTTTAGCAGAATCAATAAACCCACAGGTATTGATTACCACTACATCACTTCCGGGAATATCACTTTTTACCGTATGTCCGGCTTCCTGCACACGGAACATCATCCGTTCGCAGTCCACCTGGTTCTTGGCACAGCCAAGAGAAATAAAACCAATATTTGCCATTATTCTTCCTCCGGGAAATCTTCTGTATCAAACGAAAGTTCTGAAAGCGCCTGGCGTATAGCATGGTAGCTGTGTCCCCGACGCAACAACGCATCAATTGCCCGCTTCCGCGCCGTGGGGTCTGTGGTGCCTTCCAAACGGGAACGGAGAAACTGCATTATTTTCTCACCCTGATCCGGATAATCTTCCAATGCCTCCTCCCAGTATTCCCTGGGAATCCGCTTCTCGTAAAGCGCCTGCCTGGCACGTGCCAGGCCATAGCCTTTGGCCACACAGGAACGAACCACGCTCTGGGCAGTATTCCGGTCATCCAGCACGTTCATGTCCGAAAGCCACTCTACTGCCTGCTGCGCATGCAAAGGATCTTCCCCTTTGCGAACCAGCCTGGATTGCAAATCCTTTTTGGAGACATTGCTTGCGGATATAATACGAACCGCCCGCATTTTTGCGGAAAGCTGCGCCGCATTTTCCAGCAAGTCCTGGTATTCCTGGGCAGTCAATTCCTTCCCTGTATAAAGTGCGAAATCTTCTACACTTTGCCTGTACAGCCGAAGTTTGGAGCCATCGTCAAAGCACACCGTATACCTCCCCGAACGATCCAGGGAGGTTTTCAGGTACTCAATCCTCATCGCTGAAATCGTCGGCACTTACAGCAATTGCCTTCTCGGCAGCTTTGGCAGGTGCCTTAGGTGCTCCGCCGGTAAGCTTCCAAAGATTCTCACGAACCTGTGCCTCAACCTGCTCTGCCAGCTCAGGGCGTTCCATCAGATAAGTCTTCACGCTGTCCTTGCCCTGACCGATTCGCTCATCGCCCATGCTGAACCAGCTGCCGCTCTTCTGCACAATATCCATCTGTACAGCCAAATCGATCAATTCGCTCCATTTGGAAATGCCCTGGCCATACATAATATCAAAAATCGCTTCCTTAAAAGGAGGTGCAACCTTATTCTTGACGACCTTAACACGGGTCTTGTTGCCAATCACGTTTCCGCCTTCCTTGATCGACTCGATGCGGCGAACATCCAGACGGACAGAAGCATAGAATTTCAGTGCATTGCCGCCGGTTGTGGTTTCCGGGTTGCCATACATTACACCAATTTTCATACGAAGCTGGTTGATAAAAATAACCACACAGTTCGTCTTATTGATGGTACCAGCCAATTTACGCAGTGCCTGAGACATCAGACGGGCTTGCAGACCCACAAAGGTATCGCCCATCTCACCCTCAATTTCCTGCTTGGGCACCAGTGCAGCAACAGAGTCCACAACAACAGCGTCCACCGCACCGGAACGAACCAGCGCATCGGTAATTTCCAGCGCCTGTTCACCGGTATCCGGCTGGGATACCAACAAATTGTCCGTATCTACCCCCAGCGCAGCAGCATAAACAGGATCCAGCGCATGTTCTGCGTCAACAAAGGCCACTTCGCCACCACGCTTCTGTGCTTCCGCCAAAATGTGAAGCGCAAGGGTGGTTTTACCGGAAGATTCCGGACCATAGATCTCAATAATACGTCCCTTAGGAATACCGCCAATGCCCAGTGCGGCATCCAGTGCCAAAGATCCGGTAGGGATTGCCTCAACGTTCATTTCCGGACGGTCACCCAGGCGCATAACCGTACCTTTGCCAAAGGTCTTGTCCAACTGGGACAACGCAGTTTGCAGAGCTTTTTTCTTGTCCGATGCAGGGGTTGGTGCTTCGTAAACAGTTTTTGCTTTAGCCATAATTAGTATTCCTTCCTGCCATACTGTGCCAGCACGGCGCGTTCTCTGTCATTGTAGTCTCGGGTTCTTTCTACAATGGTATATCCGTTTTCTTCCAGAATGGCGCATACAGCGTCGCCCTGGCCTTCTCCAAATTCATAGCACAGGAAGCCGCCAGGCTTTAATACGGGAGTAAAGTTCCGTGTAATATCCCGATAAAAGTCCAGTCCGTCTTCTCCACCATAAAGTGCCATATGCGGCTCATAGTCAATTACGCTGCTGGGCAATCCCTGCATCTCTTCCCCGGAAATATAGGGAGGATTGGAGACGATCATATCAAACTTTCCCAGAAACGCAGGGGGTACTTTTCTTGCATCCAACTGCAGCGCACTGACCCGTCCACCCATATGATTGAGTTGAATATTCTTTTTTGCTACAGTCAAGGCTTCCTTGGACAGGTCTGCAAGTGTGATACGGGCATCTTTTACCCTGCTGGCAACCGCCAGACCGATACATCCGGAGCCGCAACACAAATCCAGCACCCGTGGATCCTTGTCCAGAAAAAGTCCCTGATGAACCGCCAGTTCGGCCACAGCGCAGGTATCATCCCGGGGTATCAACACATCAGGAGAAACAAACATCGGAAGTCCGTAAAATGTCCACTCTCCCAAAACATACGGAAGTGGCTCCTGACGGAGCAGCCTGTCCACACCGTCGTGTACCCGCTGACACAGCTCCTCCCCTGCCGGCTGATCCCGATCCAGCAGAAACTGCTCCTGGGTCTTTCCGGAAAATGTACTGACCAGTTCCCGGGCCATCATTTCCGCCATCTGCGGTTCCTCTGTTTCCAGTAACCGCTGTCTGGCCTGAAGATACAGCTGGGCAAACGTGATCACCACCGGTCTGTCCCCTCCTTTTCCGGGAGGACAGCCTGCACAGCAGCAATGCCAACCTCAATCATACTGTCCTCCGGCTCGTTGGTGGTAAAGCGTTGCAGCCACATACCGGGAGCTGTGAGGATACGTGTAAAACCATTGTCATGCCGACCAGCCCAACGGTTGATTTCATAGGTAATGCTTACCACCAAGGGCAGAAGCAACAGCTTAAATACAATCATAATCAGCCGATACAGGAAGCTCCCCCGCATGATTTCCAACCCGGGGACGACATGCAGCAAAAGGCTGGAGGCAACAGAAAACAGCAAAACAGAAATAACCATAACTACCAGAAGGAAACTGGTGCCGCAGCGGGGGTGGAAGCGGGTTTGCCTGCGTACATTCTCTACAGTCAACGGCAGGCCGCACTCATAGCAGCGGATGGTCTTGTGCTCCGCACCATGGTAGGAAAACACTCGTCTCATTTCCTTCATTCTGGAAACCAGAAGCATGTAGCCCATAAATATACACATGCGGATAATGCCTTCCAGCAGATTCAGCCACAAAACGCTTGTAATATACCCATCAAAAAAGGAAGCAACTGTCATAGGCAGCAGGAAAAACAGCAGTATGGACAAGCCTAATCCCATAGCAACAGCAATTCCCACCAAAGCCTGCTGAAATTTTTCGCTTCCCAATGTTTTTTCTAACCACAGATCAAACTTACTAGGCTCTTCCTGCATTTCTTCCGGCGCAAAATCGGCCGAGCGCATCAGCGCCTTCACACCCACCACCTGGGAATCAAAGAAATTAAACACACCCCGGACAAACGGCCAGGTTTTCCATGATCCGGGTACATTCAACTTTCGTTCTGTTACTTCAATGGTCAGGTTGTCACCGGTACGGATAACCACGGCATCCTTTTCCGGGCCACGCATCATAATTCCCTCAATCAGCGCTTGGCCACCAATGGAGGTTTTAAATTTTTCTTGGTTTTCTGCTTTCATAGTATCCCTTTCTCATTGGCTGACCGGCAGAGTAACGGTAACTAGAGTACCGCCGCCCTGCGCATTCTCCAGGGTCAGGTTACCGCCGTGGAGTGCCACAATTTCATCGCAAACAGCCAGACCAATACCGGTTCCCCGTGCTTTGGAGCTGCCCTTGTAGAATTTCTTTTTTACCAGAGGAATTTCATCTTCCGGAATACCGGGGCCATAGTCCCGAATGGTTACAATAACCGTATCATCCTGACAGCGAATACCGGCTTCAATGCGTTTGCCATCTTTTCCATGCTTGGCTGCATTGTCCAGAATATTCAAAAATACCTGCCGCAAGCGCTTCGGATCACAGGGAATCTCCGGAATTTCTTCATCATTGTCCAGATATTCCAGTGTAATGCCGTCTTGTGCCAATCGACTGCCATACATGAACACAGTGTCTTCAAACTCGCTGCGAATGTCTGTCGGCTCTACAGTCAGAGTCATTCGCCCATCCTGTAAGCGGGTGAAATCCAGCAATTCCATAACCATTTCTGTAAGCCGTTTGGCTTCGCTGGAAATAATTTTCAAGCCCTGAGCTGTATCTGGGTCCATGGACTCATCTGCCAGGAGTGTCTCACTCCATCCGTTGATTACCGTCAACGGTGTACGCAATTCATGAGAAAGCTGGGAAATAAACTCCGCCTGCATTTTCTCATTCTGACTGATCTTCACGGACATTTCGTTGATGGTTTGCGCCAGTTCTCCAATTTCGTCATTGTACTTGGTTTGAATTTGCGCACCATAGCTGCCACTGGCAATTCGCTTTGCCTTCTCTGTGATCTGCTCTACCGGTGTCATAATAGACAGGATGAAGAAACTGCTGGACATAAGCACAATCAAAAGCGCTGCCAGCAAAACACCGGTACTCAAAAGCGCCACGTGAACAATTTGCTGATCCACCACCCCAGTAGAGGTAACAAATCGCAAAACGCCAATTACCTCCCCACTACTGTAAATCATGGGGCTGCTGACCGCCATAATCCGCTCTGCGCTGTCCGGATCCTTACCAACATAAGGCTGGATACTGCGGGTGCTGAGTGCCTGCTGAATTTCCGGTGTTTTGGGGGATTCCACCACCCAGGTACCATAGGATGACGCAACGATCTTTCCCTGGTCATCAATAAACTGCAATTCAAGTTTGGCACTGTCCTGGAAGGTTTGGGCATATGTGGAGCAGGATTCATAAAAAGATTCATAATCCTGAGCCATGTATTCCCGGAAAAACTCGGTTGTGCTCTTGGCTCTGTTTTGCAGATCCGCATCCATATTGTTGTAGCAATACGCCGCATAAGAGGCAGTAATTGTAGCAACGCATACCAGCCCCACAGCTATAATCACCAATGTGATATTCAGGAGCCACCGCTTATGCAGGGTTCCGATTTTCTTTAAGCTGATTTTCATTCGGCCTATGCGCCCCACTTATAGCCGAGACCCCAAACCGTTGTAATGTAGGTGGGATTGGCAGTATCATCTTCGATCTTGATACGCAGACGACGAATGTTGACGTCAACGATTTTCAATTCTCCCTCATAATCCTTGCCCCATACCGCAGAGAGAATATCTTCTCTGGAAAGAGCCCTGCCGGGGTTCTGCATAAAAAGCTTGAGAATGGCATACTCAACCTGGGTCAGACGAATACGCTCCCCTGCCTTTTCCAGAGTATGGTTCCGGGTGTTCATAACAAACGGCCCCTGTGTGAGCAATTCCGGGCTGGCAGTACTGTCTCCGCCAATCCGGCGGTAAAGGGCATCAATCCGGGCAGTCAGCTCCGCAGGAGAGAAAGGCTTGGTAACATAATCATCCGCTCCGGTCATCAAACCGGTGACCTTGTCCATTTCCTGAGTGCGTGCAGTAAGCATGATGATGCCAATCTGCTTGCTGGTTGCACGAATGCGGCGGCAAACCTCAAACCCGTCTATATCCGGAAGCATAATATCCAAAATGGCAACACCGATGTCCGGATTTTCTGCCAGACGATCCAATGCATCCTGGCCGGTCCCGGCTTCGATAACATCATATCCCGCACGGCGAAGATTGATCACCACAAAACTGCGGATATTTACTTCATCTTCCAAAATCAATACTTTCTTCATCGCCAAACCTACCCTTCTTTTTTCCAGTCTGCACTTATCAGATGGAAGCTTTTCCGCACACTCTCCTGATTAATGCCATGTATTGCGGAGCTGACCTCCAGCTTTCCCGCATATACCACATTATCCCCCTGATGCAACAAAAACTGATTGTTCTTCTGTGCCATCTGATTCCGGTCTTTTCCGGTATAGGCATAGATCGTGAACAAGAGTTTTGTCTCTTCATACGCTTCGTCCCATATGTAGAAATGAATACCGTTGCCCTGGCGCTGTACACTGATCCGCTCTGCACGCTCCTGCTCCAAATCAAGGAAAACATACCAGCCTCCATCCACGTTATGAAACGTGTACATCTTGGGTGTCTGCTCACCATCTGAATCGATGGCGTACCAATACACCAGCTGCTCCGGAGAACGCTCTTCCGGGTCAATGGGTTGCATATCTATCAGGCTTGGCAGCTCCATAATGCCATCCTCGTCTATGTCACTCATATACAGGAAGTAGTTGCGCAGAGCCTGTACACTATATGCAAGCTTTCCGGTACTGTTCAGATTTTGCAGGCTGCCATCCTTAAACATGAGAACATCTGTAACAATGGCACTGTCGTTCATCGTGCTGGACAGATAAACGGCAGGTTCACCGCTTTCCAATTTGCTTACCTTGCACCGCTTCAGCTGCTCCACCCGCTGGGAAAGGCGAATTTCCCGGGAGCGCTCCATCGCACCGCCTTGATAATAGTACACGACTGCGGAACCAACAGAAATGTCGGTATCTCCTTCCCGGATCACCATCAATTCCTGCTGACCGTTTTCATCCAAATCCGTAACCAGAAGCTTTGTATATATGGTATTGACCAGCTGATTGCTTTGCCCTTCTGAAAAAGAATACACTGCGGCAATGCGCATCATCTGATCACCGAGCCGCCGACCGAGAATCAACTCAACACCGGGATGGTCGTCCATTTGCGCATACTCCACCTGTTCAAAAGCGGAACCATTCATTTCCAATTTTTCCATAAGAAAATACTGATTGTCTTCTGTTTCATGAAAAATCAGTAGTTTCAGTGGTTTTTCTGAATTTCCGCGGGCAAAAACCAGATACTCCGGTCTGCCGTCTCCATCTATGTCTGCGGTTTGAACAGTCTGCTGGTTGTCTCCCGTGGTGGGGGAAGCAAATTCCAAGCCACTCATGGTTTGCTCGATTGTACTTTGAAGCAGAGTAAACTCCTGGGTTCGCTTGGGGATCCGGTACATTTCTTCCACTGTGCGGTAGCCGCAAGCGGACAGGGACAGCACCATACAAAGCATTAGCAAGCCAAAAACATGCTTTTTATTCAACGCATCCACTCCCCTCAATCAATTTGATTATAACACAAATTTTCACATTTGAAAAGCTATTTCAGCACAACATTCTCTTCACCCAAAACACTTTTCAGTTCGTCCAGCATACTGCTGCGATAGCAGCAGGCAGTTCCCCGTCTGGTCTTGGTATCCTGGAAATAGAGCACAACCTTTCGGTTTCCCGGAAACATATTCAGAATAGCTCTGATTTTGGGGTACAATGCACTATTTTCTCCGGGAAGGCGCAGATAAAGCGTCTGTCCGGGCAATTCCTTGGGGGATTGCTGTAGTATTTCCGGTTTTTTCTCCGGAATCATCCCGGGATTCTCCGAAAAATCCGATATAGGACGCAGACGGTTTACCAGAATCTGGGGGTCCTTGTCGTCTCTGAGAGACAGTTTTCCTGTAACAACCACTGCGCTGTTTTCCCGGATATAGCCGCCAAACTGCCCCAGAACATTGGAAAACGCCAGCAACTCTACAGCAGCCGTATCGTCCTCCAGGGTTACATAGGCCATCATGGAATTATTGCGGGTGGTTTTGGTCTTCACCGTCTGAATAATGCCTGCCACACTGACCACCTGCTCATCCGCAAGCTGCCGCTCTTCATTCATAAGTTCGCCAATTGGCAGAACATGGGTATTGACCAGATATTTTCTGTAATCATCCATAGGATGTCCCGAGAGGTAAATGCCCGTGGTTTCCTTTTCCATGGCCATCAACTCCGCACGGGAGAACTCATCGCATTGGGGAATCTCCATTTTTGCCGCCGGTTCGTCCTGATCCAGCATAGAAAACAGCCCAAGCTGTCCTTCCAGATTCTTTTTTCTGGAAGATGCCAGCCCATCCATCATCCGTTCAAAAATCTTCAGAAGTTCACTGCGGTGGTTACCAAAGCAATCCATGGCACCGCAACGGATCAAATTCTCAACCGCGCGCTTATTCAGTTCTCCTTCTTCCATGCGTTCCAGGAAATCCTGCAGGGATTTGAACGGCCCGCCTTCTCTCCGTTTTTCAGAAACACTGCGGATAAGTCCACGGCCGATGTTTTTCACCGCACCCAGACCAAAGCGGATCCCCCCTTCTTCTACGGAAAAGTGATCCTCTGAATGGTTAATATCCGGAGGAAGCAGTGCTATTCCAATCTCTTTGCATTCGGCAATATAAGCAGAGATCTTTACAGAGGAGTTGAGCACACTGGTCATCAGGGCTGCCATGTACTGCTTAGGATAGTGACATTTCAGCCAGGCTGTTTGATACGCAACCACAGCATAGCAGACAGCGTGGGCTTTATTGAAGGCATAATTCGCAAAATCTACGATTTCATCGTAAATCGACTGCGCAACAGCCTCCGGAACCCCTTTGGAAATGGCTCCGGCGATATTTTGCTCCGGATCACCGTACACGAAAACCTTCCGCTCCGCCTCAATAACCTTCATTTTTTTCTTGGAGATGGCACGGCGGATGTTATCTGCCTGTCCCATGGTATAGCCACCCAGGCTGCGGAATATTTCAATAACCTGTTCCTGATAAACAATGCACCCATAAGTAACTTTCAGAATCGGTTCCAGAAGCGGCGTCTTATATGTCACCTTTGAGGCATCCAGTTTATTCTCAATAAACCGGGGAATAGAGTCCATGGGACCCGGACGATACAATGCCACAATAGCCGTGATGTCTTCTATGGAGCTGGGCTTCATATTTATGCAAACACCGGTCATACCGGCAGACTCCATCTGGAAAACGCCCTGGGTTTTTCCTTCTGCCAGCATAGCGAAGGTTTCCGGATCGTTATCCGGAACATCCGCCATCCGGAAACCAGGATCCAATTGCTGGATTTGCTTTTCCGCATCCTGAATCACCGTCAGGTTTCGAAGCCCCAGGAAGTCCATTTTCAGCAGCCCCAGCTCTTCGATGGTGGTCATGGTATATTGGGTAACGATGGTATCGTCATTTTTTGCCAGTGGAACGTAGCTGCAAACCGGATCGGCTGTGATAACCACACCTGCAGCATGCGTGGAGGAATTTCGCGGCATGCCTTCCAGACGCATGGCAGTATCCAGCAGCTTCTTTACCCGGGGATCCGTCTCGTACATTTCTTTCAGCCTGGGAGACTCCTTCAAAGCTCCCTGCAATGTTACATGGGGATCCGAAGGGACAGCTTTGGCTACCACATCCGTCTCTGCGAATGTAAAGTTAAGCGCTCTGCCAACATCCCGAATAGCCGCCCTGGCAGCCATTGTACCAAATGTAACAATTTGCGCAACATGATCCCATCCATATTTCCGGTAAACATAGTCGATCACTTCTCCACGGCGTTCCTGGCAGAAGTCCGTATCAAAGTCCGGCATGCTCACCCGTTCCGGGTTCAGAAACCGTTCGAAGATGAGGCCATACTTCATAGGATCCACTTCAGTAATGTGCATACAGTACGCAACGATAGATGCCGCACCGGAGCCACGACCGGGGCCAACCGGAATGCCTACCTCTTTGGCATAGTGGATAAAATCCCAAACAATGAGATAATAATTGGTATACCCCATGGAACTGATCACATTGATCTCATATTCCATGCGCTGCTTGTATGCTTCCGGCGCATCTGGATACCGTTCCCGGAAGCCTTCATAGCAAAGCTTACGAAAATACTCTTCGTTGGTATATCCCTCCGGGACAGGATAGGCTGGCAAATGATATTCGTGGAACGTAAATTCCACATTGCACATTTGAGCGATTTTAACGGTATTTTCAAAAGCCTGATCACATCCGGGGAAAAGTTCCCGCAGTTCCTGCTCACTTTTCAGGTAAAATTCCTGGGTTTCAAAGCGCATGCGATTCAAATCGTCCACGCTTTTTCCGGTCTGGATACACAAAAGGACATCCTGCATGTCTGCATCCTCTTTGCGCAAATAATGAGCATCATTGGTGATGACCATCGGAAGATCCAGTTCTCTTGCCAACCGTTGCAGCCCTTGATTTACAGGCCGCTGGGCATCGATGCCATGATCCTGCAATTCCAGGTAGAAATGCTCCGGTCCAAAGATACTTGCCATACGCTGGGCGTACTCTTTTGCGCTATCATACTGCTCGCTGAGCAAAGCCTGGGGAATGGCACCACCCAGGCAGGCAGAGAGTGCAATCAGGCCCTCATGATGTGCCTCCAAAAGCTCCAAATCAACCCTGGGTTTTCCATAAAATCCATGTAAAAAAGCTTCGGATACCATATAGCAGAGGTTTTCATATCCCGTTCTGTTTTCGCACAGCAGAACCAAATGATAGGCTTCATTATCGATTCCGTGGATCCGGTCTGTCATCTTTCTGGGCGCCACGTACACTTCACAGCCAATGATAGGCTTGATTCCGGCCGCTTTCGCTGCCTTATAAAAGTCGATACAGCCATACATAACGCCATGATCGGTAATTGCAATGGCGCTTTGTCCCAGCTCTTTTACCCGATCCATCATTCCGTCGATTCTACAGGCACCATCCAGAAGGCTGTACTCACTATGGACATGAAGATGAACAAAACTCATTGTACATTCTCCTTTGAAAGGGCCACAATTCGCTTTAAACGATGATTCATAGCAGGCTTGGAAATAGGCGGAGTCATCATGGCTGCCAACTCTGTTAACGAAGATTCCGGATTCTCTTCTCTGGCTTTGGCTGCCTGCTTCAGTTTTTCCGGTAGCTTTTCCAACTGCTCCCGCTCTCTGAGCACACGAATAGCCACCAGCTGTTCCTGGGCTGCCTCCACCACCTTGGAAGTATTGGCATCGTCGCAATTGCAACAACGGTTCACCTTGTTGTTGAGTTCCTTTTCCAGCTTGGCTTCAATGATACCCATAGCGGAAACAGGCGCACCAAGATACGTGAGACAATCCGAAATAAGATCGCTTTGCTTTATGTACAGCACCTGCGCACCGGCACGCCGGGCAGTTTTAACACTGAAGCCCAGTGTATCGCGAATCAAGCTGTCACACTCTCTGGCAACACTCTGGTGCGTTGTGGTCAGCTCCAAATGGTATGCCTTGGCCGGATGGGTCACGCTGCCACCTGCAAGAAAAGCGCCCCGGAGGAAAGCCGCCTTGCAGCAATCCTCCTCAATCACAGGAAGGTTGATATGCAAAGACAACGTATCCTCTGCCGAAAAGCCAAAGGCACTCATGATTGCGGAAATTTTCTCCTTGCTCTGGATGGAGAAAATCAGTTTTCCCTGGGATTCTTCATCCGGAAGCGTATCAAAATTTAATGAAAATGCTTTGCGGAACAATTTGGGAAGCATTCGACCAAATTCCTGGCATTCCGTAATAATACGAATGCCATTTTCCTGGAAATTATTACAAAAAAGCAAAATTCCAAAACATTCTGCAAGAGCGCAGCATAAATCCTGCGGAAACTCTCTGCAGATTTCCGCCTTTGCGGAAGCGGAAAAAGATGCCATCCACGCTCACCTCATTCTTTCTTTGGAAGTATAACTTGCCACCATAAACGTTTTTCTTTTACCAGATTCTGATTTCCGGTTCCAATTTGATACCGGTCTGTTCCTCTACACGCAGGGCAACCTGCTTCAGGAGTTCCTTGACATCCTGTGCCGTCGCTCCGCCCAGATTCACGGCAAAACCTGCATGCTTTTGGGAAATTGCTGCATTCCCCACCTGGAATCCACGCAAACCGCACTGATCGATCATTGCGGCGGCATATCCGCTGCTTGGGCGCTTGAAGGCTGACCCGGCAGAAGGTAGATCCAGAGGCTGAGAGGCGGAACGCTTAGCCTGCAAAACCTTCATACGGGACAGAATTTCCTCTGGACGCTCCGGCACCAGGGAAAACACAGCACTCACAACAATTTCTCCTCTGCCTTCCAGAATACTGTGGCGATAGGAAAAGTCCATATCTTCTCCGGATACACAGTGAATATTTCCCCGGGAATCCATGATTTCCACTTCCTGGCAGATATTGCCGATCTCTCCACCATAGGCACCGGCATTCATATATACACCGCCGCCAATCGTACCGGGAATACCGTGTGCAAATTCCAGACCAGACAGTCCGAGCTTGGCGGCATATACAGCAGCACGTGTCATGGTCACACCAGACATAACACGAATGTGTGTTTTGTCCAGCTGCTCCATGCCATCCAGGCACCCCTTCAGACAGATAACAAGGCCTTTCATCCCTGCATCCGGTGCCAGAACATTGGTTCCTGCGCCAAGTATAGCAGGCTTTGTGTCCAATAAAGAGGACTGAACAAGCAGATTCGCCAGTTCCTCCTTGTTCTCTGGAAACGCCATTACCTCCGCTTCGCCACCGATACGGAAGGAAGTATGGCGGGACATAGGCTCCCCAAAAGCCATCGTAATATCCGGCAATAAGTTCTGTATTTTCTCTTGAAACAGGGTTAACTCCGACATAAACGCCTCCGGGTGTATAGTTGTAAATAGTATATCATATTTGTTACCAAGATGCAACGACAAGTTACAAAAAGCAACCAATCCGCAAAAAAGGTAACCACCTGACCGGCAGTTACCTTTTCTGTAAATCATAGATTACGCTTCTTTGACCGCAGCCAGAATGTGCTTGACCAGTTCCTCACGTCCGTCACCCTTCTCTGCGGAGAAAGGAATCACGGGGCAAGTATCCGGAAGCTCCAAATCCCGGCGGATGGTTTCCAAATTGGGGATCAATTCGCTCTTCTTCAGCTTATCCTTCTTATTCGCCAAAACAAGGAATGGACAGCCGGAATCCAGAAACCACTTGGCCATGGTAATATCATTATTCGTAGGCGGATGGCGATAATCCACGATCAAAACGCCAAGACGAATCCGGTTAGCAGCAAAGTAATCCTCCATCAGTTTTCCCCAGCGTTCTTTTTCACTCTGGGAAACTTTTGCAAATCCATAGCCAGGCAGATCCACCAGATAGCATTTCTTATCCAGGAGGAAGTAGTTTACATGGATCGTTTTACCCGGTTTGTCTCCCACCCGTGCCATATTTTTACGCTGGAGCAGGCGATTGATAACCGAGGACTTTCCTACATTGGATTTTCCGGCAAAGGCAATTTCCGGCAGCCTGTTTTTGGGAAAATCCTTCGGAGCTGCCGCAGAAATCAAAAACTCTACGTTCTGAAAATTCATATTTTTCTCCTTACTGGCGAATTTCCCGACGGCGGGGCTTCCCGGAAACCTCCTCCGGCAATGCACCCAAAATGGTAGGCGCAGGCTCCACATTATGATTCAGTGCGGCATCCAGAACCGTTTCCACCGTGGATGCACTGATGAAATTCAATTGTTTGCGTACCGTCTGGTCAATTTCTTCCAAATCCCGTTCATTATCCTTGGGAATGATCACCGTGCGAATGCCATGGCGCAGTGCGGCCATTGTTTTTTCTTTCAGGCCGCCGATCCGCATAACCCGACCACGCAGAGAAATCTCTCCGGTCATTGCCACATCCCGGCGAACACTTACGCCGGTAAGTGCGGAGACAATGGCCGTGCATACAGTTACACCAGCGGAAGGACCATCCTTTGGTACAGCACCTTCCGGGAAGTGAACGTGAATATCTTTTGTTTTATAAAAATCAGGAGTAATATTCAACTTGGCACAGTTGGCACGGATATAGCTCAATGCAGCATGGGCGGATTCTTTCATAACATCGCCCAGATTACCGGTCAGTTCCAGTTTTCCGGAACCGTCCATCACATTTACTTCTACTTCCAGCGTTTCGCCACCAACGGATGTCCAGGCAAGGCCGGTTACCAGACCGACCTGATCCGCTCCGGGAAGATGATCCGGCAAATATTTTCGGACTCCCAGATACTGTTCCAGATTGCCACCGTTGACGGTAATCTTTTTGGGAGGATCCTGGGAAAGAAGCTCCATATCCGCCTTACGGCACAGTTCCGCAACATAACGCTCAAGCCCGCGGACACCGGACTCCCGGGTATAGCAACAAATGATTTCCCGAATGGCATCATCTGTAATTTTCAGTTGACTTTTCTTGAGTCCGTGCTTTTTAAGCTGCTTGGGCAAAAGATGATTCTTTGTAATCATCAGCTTTTCTTCATCCGAATAGGAACCCAATTCGATGATCTCCATACGATCCAGAAGCGGACGTGGGACAGTGTCCAGGGTATTGGCCGTCGTAATAAACATAACATCAGACAAATCAAAGGGAATCTCAATATAATGATCCCGGTATGTGCTGTTTTGTTCCCCATCCAGCACTTCCAGCAGTGCTGCGCTGGGATCTCCGCGATAGTCAGACCCCATCTTATCGATTTCATCCAGCAGAATGACCGGATTGCTGGTCCCCGCCTGACTGATTGCTGCCATAATACGGCCCGGCATAGCACCTACATAGGTTTTACGATGACCACGAATATCCGCTTCGTCATGCACGCCGCCCAGAGAAATGCGTACCATTTTTCTATTCAAACTACGTGCAATGGAATAGGCAATGGATGTTTTTCCAACACCCGGAGGGCCCACCAGACAAATGATTTGATGAGGCATCTCAGGAGCCATCTGGCGAACGGCCATAGCTTCCAGGATACGCTCTTTCACCTTCTCCATGCCAAAATGATCATGGTCCAGAATCTTTCTGGCAGCTGCCACATCTACACGCTCTTTTGTATATTTATTCCATGGCAGTTCAAAAATCGTGTCCAAGTAGTTCCGCAAAACGGAAGCTTCAGAGGATCCATACGGCTGTTTTTTTAACTTTCTTGCATCTTTTTCCAGCTTTTTTTGATATTCCTCCTGGAGACCCAGTTTACGGATTGCCGCAAGGTCTTCGTCCAGCTCTTCCTGCTCATCTTCCTCGCCAAGCTCCTCCCGGATGGCCTTAATCTGCTCGCGCAAATAGTAATCCCGCTGGTTCTGATCCATATTGGCACGGGTACGATCCTGGATCTCACTTTCCAGCTTCAGGACTTCGATCTCACTGCGGAGCATACTCACGGCCATTTCCAGTCTCTTGGAAGGATTTAACTGGCACAGTAAGCTGGCTTTGTCCTGGTAATCCAGGCCAGAATTCTGGCCAATTGCGTCTGCCAGGAAGCCGTCATCTTCACTGGACAGCATTTTAATCAAAATACGCTGAGCAGGATGCTCTGTGAATTCAGCATACCTGGAATAAAGCGTATATGCTTCCCGACGCATTGCCTGATTGCGCAAGCCATCCTTATATTCCTGAGAAGCAACAGACTCTACCGTGCCGGAAAGATAAGGTGAACTCTGGTGAAGTTCTACAATGCGACCACGAGACATACCGGTAACCAAAACCCGCAGATTCTCCTCACCGGATTTCAAAACCTGCTTCACCTGTACAATGGTACCAATGGGATAAAGATCCCTCAGCTCAGGATCATCCACCAGAATATCCTTCTGTGGAACCAGAAGCAATGTCTGATTACCTTTCATGGCAGATTCCAGCGCAAGCACGGATTTCAACCGGCCTACATCAAAGTGGACCGTTTGTTCCGGGAAAACCGTCATTCCACGCAATGCCAAAACTGGCATATTCCCGGCATAAATGGTTTCACTCATAGGTAAATACCTCCTTTCTGGAGTAAAAAACAATAGGGGGTAGACTGGCTACCCCCTAAATAAAGAAATTGCTGTAACTTACTTTTTGCCGCTCAGGGGCTGTCTGGGGTGTGCAGGATCCCGGATAATAGTCGGCTCTCCACCATCGATGCACTCGGGGGTAAGAATAACCTTCTGAATGGACAAATCGGAGGGAATCCGGAACATAATGCCAGTCATTACCTTCTCCATGATGGCACGCAGTCCTCTTGCACCAATCTGCCTGTCAATTGCCTTCTGCGCAATGGCATTCAGCGCTTCATCGGTAATTTCCAAAGTAACGCCGTCCATCTCAAGCAGCTTCTGGTACTGCCGGGAAATTGCGTTCTTGGGTTCCACCATGATGCGAACCAAATCCTTCTGGGTCAGGCTTTCCAGACAGGAGATCATCGGCATACGACCAATAAGTTCCGGAATAATTCCGAACTTCATCAAATCGTGAGGCTCCACCTGGCCAAGCAGCTTGCCCACATCCCGGTTTTTCCGGCTTTCAATCGGTGCATCAAAACCAATTGCACTGCGGTCTGTCCGTGCTTCAATAATCTTATCTAGACCATCAAATGCACCTCCGCAGATGAAAAGAATGTTGGTTGTATCCACCTGGATCATTTCCTGCTGAGGATGCTTTCTGCCACCCTGGGGAGGCACATTCGCAACTGTACCCTCCAGAATCTTCAGCAATGCCTGCTGGACACCTTCACCGGATACATCTCTGGTAATGGAGGTATTCTCACTCTTGCGGGCAATCTTATCCATTTCATCAATGTAAATGATACCCCGCTGCGCCAGCTCTACATCAAAGTCCGCAGCCTGCAAAAGGCGAAGAAGAATGTTTTCCACATCGTCGCCCACATAGCCTGCCTCGGTCAGCGTAGTAGCATCTGCAATGGCAAAGGGAACATTCAGAATTTTCGCCAATGTCTGAGCGAACAAAGTTTTGCCGCAGCCAGTAGGCCCTATAAGCAGAATATTGCTCTTTTGCAGATCTACATCAGAATCACCCTGGAAGGTAATGCGCTTATAGTGGTTGTATACCGCCACAGACAGTGCAATTTTCGCCTCTTCCTGACCAATGATGTAGTGATCCATAAAGGCTTTCATTTCCATGGGAGTGGGCAGTTTATCCATCGAAGGGATACTTTCCACGCCCGTGTCGCATTCATCCCGCAGCAAATCGCTGCATGCCTGCACGCAATCGCTGCAGATAAACACACCTGGAGGGCCAGCAATCAAACGGCTGGCCTGGGATTCCCGTTTGCCGCAAAAACTGCAACGCACAGGCGGCTCACTTGTTCTTGCCATGAAACCAGGTACCTCGTTTCTATAAAATCAATGATGCTCCAACACCCGATCGATCAGGCCAAAGGCCTTTGCCTCCTCCGCACTCATGAAATTGTCACGCTCGCAAGCAGCTGTGACCTCTTCCACGCTGCGGCCGGTATTTTCCGCCAGGATTCTGTTCATCCGTTCCTTAATGGTAACCAAGCGCTTCAGGTGGATTGCCATATCCGTAACCTGCCCCTGCGTTCCGGCGGAGGGCTGATGAATCATAATCTCGGAATTGGGCAGCGCCATACGCTTGCCCTTGGTACCGGCGCTGAGCAGGAAAGCGCCCATAGAGGCAGCCATACCCACACAAATGGTGGCTACATCGCACTTGATGTACTGCATCGTGTCGTAAATGGCCATACCGGCTGTAACACTGCCGCCGGGGGAGTTGATATAAAATTGAATGTCCTTGTCCGGATCCTGAGCTTCCAGATAGAGCAACTGTGCTACAATCAAGCTGGCGGAGGTATCGTTGACCTCCTCGGACAGGAAAATAATGCGGTCGTTCAGCAGACGGGAGAAAATATCATAGCTACGCTCACCGCGGCTGGTCTGCTCAACCACATAGGGTACTAAACTCATGGTGATGTCTCCTTTCATTTGGATATGCCGTGAAACATTCTAACCATTTGAATGGATGCTTATTCCTCAGTCTTCTCTTCTGCCTTGGGAGCAACAGCCACCGCATTGTCTACGATCAGCTTAACAGCCTTACGGTTCTTCAGGGTCTCGGTCAGCTCTTCAGCGGGAACCAGGCTCTTGACCTTCTCCACTTCCATCTCATACTGCTTAGCCATGGACTCCAGCTCTGCATTGATCTCCTCTTCGGAAACGGTGATATTTTCCACTTCCACGATCTTCTCCAGAGTAACAGAGATCTTAGCCTGCTTCTCAGCGGCGGGGCGGAAAGCATCACGCATGGTCTTCAGGTCGCCGCCCATCATCTTGGCGTACTGCTCCATGGAGTAGCCGCTCATCTGCAGCTGATAGCCGAAACGCTCCATCTGTACATCCAGTTCCTTTTCAACCAGGGCATTGGGCATATCGACAGTGGTGTTTTCCGCAGCCTTTTCAATGGCAGCGTTTTCGAAGGAAGCATCCATCTGCTTCTGAGCTTTTTCCAGAGCCTTTGCACGGATGTCAGCCTTCAGCTCTTCCAGAGTATCGAACTCGGAAACATCCTTAGCGAACTCGTCATCCTGCTCGGGAACGATCGTCACGCTCAGCTTGTTCAGCTTAACATGGAACACAACAGCCTTGCCGGCCAGCTCTGCATGATAGTCCTCGGGGAAGGTGATATCGATGTCCTTCTCTTCGCCTGCGGTCATACCAACAATCTGCTCTTCAAAGCCGGGAACAAAGGAACCGCTGCCCAGCTTCAGGTCAAAGTTCTCGCCCTTGCCGCCCTGGAAAGCAACGCCATTGTCAAAGCCTTCGAAGTCGATGTTTGCGGTGTCGCCCATCTGTGCGGCGCGCTCTACAGTCTCAGTGGAAGCAACGTTCTTGGCCATGTTATCCAGTTCAGCCTGAATCTGAGCATCAGTAACAGTAGCTTCTGCCTTCTCTACTTCCAGGCCCTTGTACTGACCCAGAGTAACTTCGGGATAGACATCGGTGGTCAGAGTCAGGGTAACAATGTTATCCTCGCTTACCTGCATGTCGGTCAGGCTGGGACGGCCAATAGCCTTAAAGCCTTCCTGAGAAGCGATTGCGAACTCGTACACCTGGGGGAAGATCTCTTCCAGGCCATCTTCAAAGAACACACGGGCACCGTACATTGCCTCGATCATCTTGCGGGGTGCCTTACCCTTCCGGAATCCGGGGATCATAATGTTCTTACGGGCAGCCATGTAGGCCTTGTTTACGCCGGTCTCCATCAGTTCCTTATCGATCTCGACAACGACAGTAGCCTGATTGCCATTTCTTTCTACATTCTTAACTTGCATGCTTGTATTCCTCCTGATAGGTGTGACGGGCACACCCTTTATTTATATTTTTACATGGCCGATATATTCTATCAAATAATACGGCACTTGTCCACACTTTTTCTGAAAAAACTTTTCATTTTTTTACTTTGAAGGGCTGAAAGCCCAGATAGTCCGCCGAAAGCAACCGGAATTCGATACCGTCCCACAGGCCTTCCATGGCCAATTTGTGACTGCCTCCATGCAAATGTCCGTAAAAACACTGCCTGACTCCGTATTTTTCCAGAAGATCCAATATTTCCTGGCAGGTATATCCCTTATACCGGGGAGGATAGTGCAGGAATACCAGTTTCTCCTTCTCCCCTGCCGCTTTCAGCGATGTTTCCAGACGGATTAACTCCCGGCGAAACACTTTCTCATCATGCGCACCGGAACGCTCTTCTTCAAAAAACCAGCCTCTGGTTCCGCAAATGGCATAATCTCCATATTCATAACAGTTGTTGTTCAGAAGATTCAGATTTTCGAATTCATTCTCCTGGCAGAATTTCTGAAATTTTGCCTGTGTGCTCCACCAATAGTCATGGTTTCCTTTTAATATGATTTTTCGACCGGGAATCTGATTGATCCATGCAAAATCTGCCCCAGATGAGGGCAAATCCAGAGCCCAACTGAGATCTCCCATCAAAACCAGGGTGTCTTCCGGAGTAAGCACCTGCATACCGCGTTTCAGTTTTTCCATATAGCCAACCCAGGCCCCCCCGAAAATATCCATAGGCTTGGGAGCACCCAGACACAAGTGTAAATCTCCTATTGCATATAATGCCATAGCCTACCTCCTCAGCCGGGTCAGCACTGCATCCGGAGTAGTGTGCAGCACCTGAGCCAGTATGTCCGCACAAAGAGCAGGGCTTTTTTCAGAAAGCATCAGGCAGTAAACATATTCTCCATTTTTTGCCCGATAGTCCTGTACACCGGCATATATCAGCGCATCATAGGGCGAAAGCAACGTACCGGCTGTTTCCAATGTGAACTCCATCCGTCGCTCGCTGACTACGCTTACATACAGCTCTTGCCTCATGCGTTTCAGCAATTCCTCTCCGGGCGTATAATCTTCTCCCATGTAGACGCACTGGGCATATTCCACTGCCGCTCTGCTTCCACCCAGCAGGTACAGCCAATGTTCCAAGCCCTGGGGCAGCAGAACATCCAGTTCCGGCGTGCGGGTAGCTACCGTCACACCGCCTGTGGCCGTACTTCCAAGGTGTACCAGTTCCCATAGCCGGTTATTTTCATTACAGCAGCATACCAGTGTACCGACCGGAAAACCCATGCGCTTCAAATATGCGCCGGCCAATACTCCGGAAAAATCCCCGCCCATTACTGCCAAATCGATTTTCTCTGCTTTTTCCGGGGAATTTGTAATTTTTTGTGCCACACAAACACCAAGAACGGCAATACGCACCATGATTTTCCCCCACAGTCCCTGGGACTGCGACATGCGTTCTGCCAGGAAATGGGTCAGATAATCCAAAGACCCTTCCGGGTTGTGCCACCCTTCTCCGACAAGCAGCTTCCGCTCGGGCATTTGCGTACGCAAAAATTTTCGGCCTACGGAAAAGTCCAGATCCCAGCCCGTTATGGGAGTATCCAGCCACATATTCAAAAGCTTGGCAACCGCAGCATTGGTTTCCATGGTTCCCAAATGCGCCAACTCTTCCGGAGTCAGGACAGGAATAGTCTCCGGCACAAAAAGTCCACCATCTCCCCCACGCTGCGCGCCAAAGGCTTCCGCAGCCGAAAAGCAAGCATCAGGTTCCCTTGTTGTTCTGTAACGCAGCTTTCATCACCCCCAAACCATTATTCCAATAGATATTCATTACCAGCTCTTCTGTCAGGCCTCTTTCCAGAAGCCGATCTGACAGCGCATTGTAGCTCTGTATCCCCGTAAAACCAGCAGGCAGACTGTCACAGCCATCCAGATCTCCACCCAGCGCAATGTGCTTACCTTGGGGATCCATTTCCAGAAAATGAAAAATATGGTCGCACACAGTATCCAACGTTGCATTTTCCCCCAGGAAAGATGCATACAGATTGATACCTGCCACACCGCCGGTTTGCACGATGGCACGGAACATATCATCTGTCAGATTCCGGCTGTGGTCACATACCGCGCGGCTGTTGGAATGAGAGGCAATCACGGGTGCCTGGGCAATCCGGATAATATCCCAGAACCCTTCATCGCTGATATGGCTGACATCCACCAGGATGCCCAGATTCTGGGCAGTCCGGACATACTGCTTTCCCAGTTCCGTAAGTCCACCTCCGGTTTTATGAGAACCTGTAAGCGGATTTTTCTCGTTCCATCCCAGTGTGGAGATCCGGAAACCTGCTTGATACATCGGCTCCAGAAGTTCCGGGTCAAAGCCGAACCCGGCCGGACCTTCAATTGTAAGGATTGCGGATGCCTTTCCTTTCTCCCGGTTTCGCTCAATATCCTCCGGCGTATATGCAATGGCAATTTTTCGGTTGTTTTTGCTAACCTCCCGCTGGATAGTTGCAATTTCCCGCTCAAAGACCACCACAGGAGAAACGTGCTCTTCTTCCTCCATGTAAGGCGTGGTAAAGCAGGCAAAACATTGGGCATATCCTTCCAGCTCTCCACTGCGCCGCAGGTCAATATGTCCGGTATTTTCTTTCAGGCTACCTGCCTGATTCAGGTCATCCCCAAGCAAAGCAAGGGCTGTATCACAATGCAGATCCAGCACAGGAAACTTCATGCAAACGCATCCTCCAAATGATGTATTTCCGGTTTTTGGGTTTCCAAACCCTCCGGAGCATATATTTCAATTACGTCAAACCGGGGCTGCAAATCTGTAGGGTACCGGCTGAGATACAGCATTGCGGTAGTACGAATCCTGTCCTGTTTCCGCAAATCCACAAATTCCCGTCCCATTGCAAACCGGGCGTTTTTTCGCAGTTTTACTTCCACAAAAATAAGATACTGACGGTTACGCGCAATAATATCTATCTCGCCGAATCGACTGCGATAGCCTGTCGCTACAATCGTATACCTGTGCTTTCGCAGATATTCCGCTGCCAGAGCCTCTCCCCAGGCACCCAAAAGATTATTTTTCCCCATAGAATTTTTTTAGAAAGCTTTTCCGGTGAATCGGGCTTTCCCCCAGCTCCCGAAGAGCAGCATAGTGCGCCTTGGTTCCGTAGCCCTTATGAATTTCAAATCCATAGCCAGGATATTCCTGCGCCATTTTCTCCATAATCGTATCCCGGCTCACTTTGGCCAAAATAGACGCAGCCGCAATATTGGCGCTCAGGCTATCCCCTTTTACAATGGTTTTGCAGGGAACCCCGAAATCAGTCTGGCGATTTCCGTCAATCAGGGCAAGGTCAACGCCAAAGCTTTCACCATGCATAGCCTTCCCCCGTTCCAGCATCTGCGTCAAAGCCCGGCGCATTGCCAGAAAGGTAGCCTCAAGAATATTGATTTCATCAATTTCTTCGTGAGAAGCATAGCCAATTCCGAAAGAAATTGCGTTCTCCATAATAACAGGCGTCAATTCCCGGCGGCGTTTATCTGTCAGCTTCTTGCTGTCATTCAAGCCCGGAATCTCCATATGCTCCGGTAAAATCACCGCAGCCGCACTGACAGGACCTGCCAGTGGTCCTCTGCCTGCCTCATCCACACCGCAAATCACATAGTAGCCTTCTGCAAGGCAGGTATCTTCGATTGCCCAAAGGTTTACTTCACCCATTATGCATCCTCCTTTGGCTGTTCCAAAGTAAACTTACCGAGCTTGCCTCCGCGGAACTCATCCAGCAAAACCTTGGCCATTCGCTCTGTGTGAATTTCTCCACGGGAAAGAAGATAGCCCCGGTTTTTCCCTGCCATCTCCAGAAGTTCATAGCCCGGAGTTCCCTCCGGTGCGGAGACTTTGTAACGTTCCTGCAGGGTTTCCGGATAGAATTGCAGCAGCAGTTCCATCAGGCGGCAGGCCAGCTCCTCCACATCGATTACACCTTCCTTTACCGCACCGGTAAAGGCAAGCATCATGCCCACTTCCGGGTCTTCAAATTTTGGCCACAGTATGCCAGGGGTGTCCAGCAACTGTAAGCTGGCATCTACGGTAACCCACTGCTTGCCCCGGGTCACACCGGGGCGGTTTTCTGCTTTGGCACCCTTTCTTCCGGAAATCTGATTGATCAGCGTAGACTTTCCCACGTTGGGAATTCCTACCACCATCACACGCAAAGGTCGATTCATTCCCTTTGCCGCGTCCCGTGCCAGTTTTTCAGCGCAAGCCTGCCGTGCCGCAGGAGTAAATCCATTGATTCCCCGCTTTGTTTTGCAATCCGTTGCCAAAACAGCAAAGCCTCGCTTGCGGAAATATGCCTGCCAACGCTGGGTTGCTGCCGGATCCGCAAGATCCATCCGGTTCAAAACAATCATTCTGGGTTTATTGCCGCAGATGGCATCGATGTCCGGATTCCGGCTGGAAACAGGGATACGGGCATCTACAATTTCACAAACAGCATCCACCTGTTTCAAGTCCGCCTCAATTTGGCGGCGGGTTTTTGTCATATGCCCGGGATACCACTGAATATTCATGTTCTCCATTTATTTCACCAATCCAATCCTGTTTGTATCTCTTGTCTGGGATCCGCCGTCTGTTCCCGGCAGAAGCAGCAATGCCACCTTTCCCAAGATTTCTCTTCTGTCCACTTGACCAATCTCCGGACTGCGGCTGTCTTTGGAATGGTTACGGTTGTCTCCCATCACAAAAACGCACCCTTCCTCCACAATCTGAGGGAAGATGCCACCTTCATCCAAGTTGGTAGGGGTATTGATATAAGACTCTTCCAGAGGCAAACCATCTACATACACAATGCCATTTTCATAGTCCATATCTACGATCTGGCCTTCCGTCGCAATCACACGCTTGACAATAGGCTTGCCATTGTCGTAGCTTTGCTTACTGACAACAACAACATCTCCTTGCTCCGGCTGCTGATAAAATAAATTGCTGACAAGAAGCAAATAGTCTCCATCCAGCAGTGTCTGCTTCATAGAGGGTCCTGAAACAACAATAATGCGGAAAAACACCAAAAAAAGAATCATAACAATGCCAAGCATCCACAGTAAATCATGGAGATTCAGCACCATGCTTTTGAGAATCCCCTGCCCTCGTTCTTCTTTTTTTTCACTTTTTGAAAACAATGCCAATTCAATCCCTCCTATAGAAAACAACTTTTTTAATTATAGCACAACTTTCCGAATATTTCCATAAAGAAAGTGTAAAGGGTATAAAAAAAGAGGGCAATGCCCTCTCTTTTTATGAAAAGTAGTTTTAGACCTTCTCCTTGATCTTGGCAGCCTTGCCCACGCGACCACGCAGGTAGTACAGCTTGGCACGACGAACCTGACCCTTGCGGACGGTCTCGATCATAGCCACATTGGGAGAATGCAGGGGGAAGACCTTCTCGCAACCAACGCCGTAGGAAATACGACGAACAGTGATGGTCTCACCGATGCCGCCATGCTTGCGAGCAATGACGATGCCTTCGAACACCTGGATACGCTCACGAGCGCCTTCCTTGATGCGAACGTGTACACGAACAGTGTCACCAACCCGAACTTCGGGCAGTTCTTCCTTCATGTACTGGCTGTTAAGAGCTTTTACCAAATCCATAATAATGTCCTCCTTAAATATTAGGCGTTCATGCGTGCGCTTGGCCGCAGAGGACCCACCTTGATTTCAGACCGACTTAGTTTACCACATACTTGCAGAAAATGCAAGCATTATTTTTCATTTTTTCCATTTTATTTAAGTCTTTTTTACCATCAGCTTATTTCACTTCAATTTGCACCGCCCGCATGGCCTCCAGTGCCGTTTGGTGGCTTTGCATTGTTACACCTGCACAGCAGCTGCCATCTACAGAAACCGGAACTTGTGGAAAAGCCGCTTTTAAAATCATGGCATTGGAAATGACGCAAATATCCGTGCACAGTCCACACAGCTCAATGGATTCTATCGCCTGTGAACTCACCAACTGCTTGGGCAAATCCATACTGCCAAAAGTTTCCTTATCCACAACCATGCTTACATAAGGTTGCAACTCATCACAAATCTGCCAGCCGGGTGAATTACGGATGCAGTGCTCTACCGGCAACTTCCGGCCTTCCTGGGTTTGCAGATAATTGGTATCATGGGTATCTCGGGTAAAAATCACCTGTCCCGGAAAATTTTTTACTTTTTTCACTACATTGGGAATAATTGCAGCCGCGTGATCACTGCCCAGACTGCCCGTTGTGAAGTCCACTTGCATATCTACTACAATCAAATATTTCATTATCTATACCCTTATGTATATTTATTTCATCCGCTCAAAACCATGGTATCGGGTTCCCTGGAAGCTCAGCTCCCCCCTGTCTCCTTCCACCAGCAGTCCGTACTGCTGTCCGGAGACAGAAAATTCCATTCGGTCACCGCTATCAACCTGAAAAGTGACATAATAACTGGTAAAGCCGGGGGCGCTATAATTTCGGTCGCCCGAATGCCGAGAAATTTCCGTTCGTTTGGAAACAACATTGGCCTGTACCGTCAAGCGCGGGCTATGATTATTCTCGTTCCACCGAACAACCATACGTACGAACGCGATTACAATAATCGCCGACACAAGCAGAAAGGGAATCACAAAAAAGACTCCAACGATGCCAAAAAATCCCCCGTTTCCACGATATTCAAATAAATCTGCATTTGACAAACCCAGCATGTAACCCATTCTCTATCCTCCTGTATGCTGCATCGCTTATTCATCCCAAACATTTCGAAAGAACGATTCTGCAGAAGAAAACCATCTCCTTCCAAACATATCTTAACACAAAATACAGGGAATGAAAAGAGGCATTCCGGAAAAATACATCGTCCTAATTCTCCGGAAAGAATAAAATACCGCGGGATTAAACCTGCGAAAAAGCATTGCTTTATTTTACATGTTGAAACGTTTCAAGCGAACAAACCCTTTTGCATGCAAATCATAACCACTAGTAAACTAGTGGTTTGCTCAGCCCCTAGAAGGGTCAACTC
>CAZCRO010000019.1:0-28639 GCA_964501115.1 uncultured Oscillospiraceae bacterium | reverse complement strand
CACTTTTTCAGAGGTGAGCGTTGTAACGCCA
Organism: uncultured Oscillospiraceae bacterium; assembly: GCA_964501115.1. GTDB lineage: Bacteria > Bacillota > Clostridia > Oscillospirales > Oscillospiraceae > Faecousia. Next base: position 28,608 of record CAZCRO010000019.1, on the reverse strand, counting down.
CCTTAGGAGGCGATCGCTCTATACAACTGAGCTACTGGGGCATATTCATTTATGGCGAACAGCTACGCCCAATAAGGCTTGAGCAAGCTACCGCACTGGAAGCATACACTCCATACGAACAGGCTCCCGGGCAGGAATGACCGGGGTGTTCCGTGATGGTCTTGTACACGCTTACAGAAGCCTATTTTACCTGGAAAAAGTTGAGATGTCAAGCAGATTTCGTCACATTTTTTGCAGGAGATGGAATATACTATCCAATAGTTTGTATGGAAAGGAGAAACACAATGGCAGTATTCCATAAGGAGCCGGAGGATTTGGATGATTTCATCTTCGGTGAATACGACGGCGGTCCCAGCCAGCGGTGAGCGAAGGGAAACAATGGAAGGGCACTCCCCTGCCGTTGTTTGGCGGAAATTCCTTTGGACTTTCCGCCATTCAGACTGTCGAAAAACCTGCGGGCTTTTCCGACAATTCTTTTGCAGTCTGCCGGGTCAAGTCCCCGGCAGACATTTTTTGAAAACGCCGAAAAAGGCCACTTGCCGCTGGGCAGCTTTATATGCCACTCCCCTCTCTTTTCCAGGTCACGCTCTGCACAGCACCAGACCCAGCAAGGCGCTGAGAACGATGACTTTTGGAACTGACCACTGCTTCTTCAAAAGCAGGAACGCCGCCAGCAGGCCAATGCAAACCGCCCCAGGGGATACTGTGCCCTGAACGGAGTAATTGGTCATACTCAGGGAGATCATAACCGCGGCAATAATGCCAATGGATACCGGGCGAACGCCCTCCATTATAAAAGCGAGTGCTTTGCTGTTTTTAAACTTCTGAAAAAACACCGCTGCCAAAGCGCACAGGGTAAAGGTTGGAGAAAGCGTTCCCAGAACGGAAATCACCGCGCCAAGCACACCCGCAACCCGCATTCCGGCAAAGGTTGCACAATTCAGGCCGATAGGTCCGGGAGTCATCTCCGCAATGGCAACAATATCCGATACCTCCGTGGCTGTCATCCAGCCATGGGTGACCATTTGCTCGTTGATCAGCGGAACCATAGACATACCGCCAAAGCTGGTAAACCCGATTTGGCAGAAACTCCAAAACAGTTGTGCCAATGTAGAAAGCATCATACCGCCTCCTTCCAGCGCCCTGCAACCAGGCCGACGGCAACACCAATGAGAATCAGCAGAACACAGTTCACCTGGAACACCACGCTCAAAATACAGGCACCAATACACAGGGCAAAGCTCAAAGCCCCGGAGAAAGCACCCTTGCACAGCTTGAGTGCCGCGGCAAGAATGATGGGAACCACCGCTGCACGAACACCGGCCAACGCACTGGCTACCCAGACATTATTCTGGAACACAGTGTATCCAAAGGTCAAAATAGACAGAATGATCATGGGTGGAGTGACCATACCCACAACCGCTGCGACACCACCCACTACTCCCGCCTGACGGTAGCCAAAAAGGTAAGCCACATTGCCGATCATAGTCCCCGGCAGACTACGGCCTACGCTGACAATATCCAGCAGTTCCTGGGTAGTAAGCTGCTGCTTTCCATCTACATAGTCTTTTTGCATTTGGGCAACAATGCTCCATCCGCCGCCAAAGGTAAACCAACTGATATGGAAGAAATAAGCGAACATCTCCCAAACGACTTTCCATTTTTTCTTATTCATGTCTTCTCTCCCTATTCAAAACAGGATATTATATTTATATTATTATACCGCAAAATTCCTTCTTTGAAAAGCAGGCCATATACACCAAAAACGCTCCCTTTCGAGGAGCGTTTTTGACAAAATCTTCCGGTCTTCCCAGCAGCACCGGAGGATTATGTATTCTCGATTGCCCCGGGCAAAAGGCACAGACTGCCCGGGGCTTAAGAGAAAGCGCGGTATTTACAGAGGCATGATACCGGCAATGACAGCGAAAATCATGCACAGGATGGAGAATGCCCAGACATACAGGAAGGAAGCCTTGATATGATCCTTGATGTCTACATCTGCAAGGCCGGTGCCCAGCAGCGTTGCGGGAACCATGGGGCTGATGAAAGTAGCGCAGTTCCGGCAGACGACCATGGCAATGGCGATGGGCAGAGCCTCTACGCCGAACTCGGCGCCGATGGCAATGATAACAGGCAGCATGCCATAGAAATAGGAGTCAGTATCAAAGGCAAGAGCCAGGGGCACAGACAGAACGCCGATTACCAGAGGCAGATGCTGGCCAATGGTGGCAGGCAGCACAGAGGTGATCAGACCAGCCAGGCAGCGGACAACGCTGGGTACATCGGTAGCGGCAGTGGACTTAGCAGAAGCAGCAACCAGGCCGATGATGTTGCCGGCATCATCCAGCTTGTAGTTGAAGCTGGTGGTGAGGACACCCATCAGAACAGCAGCGCCCATCAGGGTGGAGCACATCATCAGAGCGGGGCCGGCATGCAGGTTGATGATCTTCTTGTGCATCTTGGCGGTGGCACCGTAGTTGACAAACAGAGCAGCGGATACACCCAGCATGAAGGGAACGTAAGAGGGGAACTCATCCCAGATCAGCATAGCGATAACGGCAATGGTGAGCAGCAGATTGAACCAGAACAGCTTGGGACGAGCCAGCTCATTGGCTTCCTCGGAAGCGGCATGGATCTCCAGGGTCTCACCAGCGGGCAGGCCTGCACCACGCTTCTTTTCCTGGAAACCAGTGAGAACAGCGTGAGCCAGAGCCAGGATAACGCCGAAAATCTGGATGGGGATAATCTTAGTCCACAGCTCGCCGGCTTCCATGCCCAGAACGGTGGCAGCACGCATGGTGGGTCCAGCCCAGGGCATCAGGTTCAGGATACCCATAGCAAGAACAGCAATGCGCAGCAGAGAAGTGGTGCGCATATTCATCTTCTTGTAGATGGGCAGCATAGCAGGAACCACGATGCAGAAGGTGGAAGCACCGCCGCCATCCAGGTGGCCGATCAGGGCAATGACGCAGGTCATAACACAGACACCAATGACATTGTTGCCGATGAGTTTCATCAGCTTGCCGATGATCACATCAAACATACCGGCATCGGTCATGATGCCAAAGAACAGCACAGAGAATACGAACAGTGCGGCAGTGGGGGCAGTGGAATTGAAGCCAGCCTTAATCATGGCAGCCATATCGCTAAAGCCAAAACGGCCGCCCAGCACCAGGATCAGACCCAGGATGGAGGGGAACACGATAAAGGCAATGGCAGGCTGGGTCTTGCTCTTAAACAGGGTGACAACAACAGCAACGATGGTCAAAATACCAAGCAGACCAACAATAGTATCACTCATTTGAAATTTCCTTTCTTGTGTAAAAAGCTTTTTACTTTTCTATTTTTGCCGGGAAGATGTTTCTATTTTTCATCCGCTGCAGGCAGGGCGCCAAAGTTGCAAACGCGCACCCTGCCCGCTGTGCGGAGGAACCGCTTAAAGCTCCAGGGGTTTGATTTTCCGAACCACATCCAGGATGGTTCCGTCTCTGGCTTCCAGGACAGCTACCACTTTGTCCTCCCACTGGAGATCATCGGGACGGCCAACCAGAGAATATGCCTTCTCCTTCAGGCTCTCGATGGAAACATGTGGAATGCCGGCATTGTCCAGGCATTCAATCAGGTCGGGACGCAGGGGGTTGACGGCAATGCCGTAGTCGGTAACCAGAACATCGACACAGTCGCCGGGGGTGGTGACCGTAACGACTTTCTCGCAAACCGTTGCCATGCGGCCACGGGTCAAAGGCGTGACAATGATGCAAACCTTGCTGCCGGCTGCCGTATCGGGGTGGCCGCCGGGTGCGCCACGGAGAACGCCATCGGAACCGGTAAGCACATTGACATTGAAGCCGGTGTCAATTTCCAGGGCAGCCAGTACCACAAAGTCCAGCTTGTTGACAAAAGCGCCCTTATTGGCGGGGTTGGCATACTGGCTGGCAGACATCTCATAGTGGCCGGGAGTCTGGTTGATAGAATTTACACCATCGAGATCAAAGTCCTGCACATCGATGACCTTGCCAACCTTGCCACGTTTCAGAAGCTCGACCATGGGACCGCAGATGCCGCCGATGGCCCAACCCATTTTGATATTCCGCTCATCCATATACTTTTCCAGGAACAGATTGGCTGCCAGGCTGGGGCCGCCAACGCCGGTCTGGAAAGAGAAGCCATCCTTGAAATAAGGCGTGGAAGCAATGACCTTGGCCACATTCTCCGCCATCATCAGATCCCGGGGGTTCTGGCTGATCCGGGCAGCGGCGGAAGCAATCTTCTTGGGATTGCCGATGGAATCCACCACCACAACTGCATCCACATCAATAGCTTCCACAGAGGCGGGGAAATTGGGGAAATCCACCAGGCAGTCAGTAACGACCACCACATGGTCAGCATACTTGGCATCGGTCATGGCATAGCCCAGGGAACCGCAGTTGGATTTCCCACCGATGCCACGGCAATTACCCACACAATCGGAAGTAGGCGCTGCCACGAAGGCAATATCAATGTGGACTTCGCCAGCCTCAATGGCACGGGGACGGCCACCGTGGCTGCGGATAATGGCGGGCGTTTTCAGCTTGCCGGCGGAGACCACCTCACCCATCCGTCCCCGGATGCCGGAAGTCTGGATACCGATCACTTTGCCCTCTTCGATGTAATCGGCAATGGGATCATGGGCATTGCCCAGGCTTGTTGCCGCAATGGTCAGATCCTTCAGCCCCAGCTCTTCAATGGCTGCGGCCATGACCATGTTCACCACATAGTCACCATCCCGCAGGTGGTGGTGGAAGGAAAATGTCATTCCGTCCTTTGCTCCGCACTGCTTCAGTGCTTCCACCAGAGAAGCAACAATCTTGCTTTCTTGGGGCTTTTCGTAACGCTTGGTTCTGGGGGAAGCTTTCTGGATGTACTTTCCATCCATATAATTCTTGCCCTGGTAGCCTTCCTTGCCGTTCACCAGCAGGCTATCGGGAATTTCTCTACCTACCGCATTGATCATACCAGATCCCCCTCGTACATATTGCAAGCCTTTGCCAGCCGCAGAGTGCGCTCCGCGCCGGGGATAAAGGCAATATCAATCATCTTTCCGTTCACCGTGAACACACCCACGCCGGCAGCGGACTGCTCCTTATAGGCACGTACAATCGCCTCTGCCTGCGCCACTTCTTTTTCTGTGGGCGCAAATACTTCATGCACCAGACGGATCTGCTTGGGGTTGATCAGGCTCTTACCATCAAAGCCCATTGCCTTGTTCTGGAGCACCTCTGCCCGGAAGCCTTCCTCGTCATCCAGATCGGTAAACACGGTATCGAAGCACTGAATTCCGGCTGCACGGGCAGCCAGAAGCATCTGGCCACGGGCAACCAGCATATCCACGCCGTCAGGGCTGAACTTCGTCTGCATGCATTTGCGGAAGTCACCGCCGGAGATGGCCACGCCGAACATCCGGTCAGATGCAGAGCAAATCTCATAAGCGTTCAGGATGCCCTTGGGGCTTTCCAGCGCCGCCATAAGCAGGGTTCTGCCGACCTCCACTCCGAACTCCTTCTCGGCAGCCTCTACCGCCGCTTCCACTGTGTGGACATCCCGGGCACTTTCACACTTGGCAATACGGATGCCATCGGCACCACCGGCCACACATACACGAATGTCCTCTTCCCAGTGGGGCGTATCCAGGCCATTGATCCGGACAATGACTTCTGTATTGCCATAATCAATGGTAGTCAGGGCATGGTACAGGGAGAAGCGGGCGGCATCCTTCTGATTTTCCGCAACGGCATCCTCCAAATCCAGCATAATGGAGTCACAGCCATAAATATAAGCATCCTTAATCAGGCCGGGCTTCTGAGCGTTCATAAACATCATGGTTCTGCGCAGGCGGAACCGTTCGGGCTTGGGTCTTACGATCATCTTACCGCACCTCCCCAGGGAATGTTCTTGGCAGAAGCGTCACAGCTGCGCATGACGGCACACTCCACTCTTGCCTTGATGGTGCAATCCAGAGCACCCTTATCCACCACGGTAACCCGGGCGGATGCAACCTGGAGACGCTCCAGAGTCTCCAGAACGGTGGCCTTGATCTGGCGGCCATACTGGTTCATAACGCTGCTGGAAAGCTCCAGCTCAATTCCCTGATCGCCAGGCTCAACTGTAACCATTGCGTCGCTGGATTCCAGGGTTCCCGCCACTGCGGATTTCAGAATTTCCATGGACAACCTCCTAAAATGACACGCTACTTTTATTTCTTATTTATGGTGTTAAGATACCACACCCGGAATATAATTACAAATACATAATTCCTTATTGATTTATAAGGAATTTCGAATAATATGGCGTTTACAATTGACTTTCATAAAAATTTGCTTATAATATATATTGGACACAAATAATAGCTTTCGTGATATTGCCATAAAAAGGTTGGGGAAGTTCTATGAACATGAAGCAAGCGCTGTATTTCAAAACCATTGCCCAGTACGGAACCATTACTGCCGCGGCAAAACAGCTGTTTATCAGCCAGCCCTCCCTGAGCCAAACTCTGAAACAAATTGAGGAAGAAGTGGGTACGCCTTTGTTCGATCGCAGCACCTCCCCCTTCCACCTTACCTACGCCGGAGAGCGATACCTGCAAGCCGTAGAAGCCATGTTGGAAATTGACACCAGGCTGAAATCAGAAATCGACGCAATCCGCCACCAAAACGGTGGTCGTCTTCGCCTGGGCATCAGCGTGACCCGGGCACAGCAAGTTCTTCCGGATGTAATTCCCATTTTTTCCAAAGAGTACCCAAACGTATCCCTGGAACTGACAGAGACCGCCTCTGCCAATCTGGAAGGACTGCTGCAAAAGGGAAAAATTGACCTGGCGCTGGCTGCCACGGAACCTACAGAAACCAATATCACCTATGAGCTGCTCGAAAAGGAATCCATCGGTATTTTGGCCGGCAGAGGCGCAAATATCCTGGAACGCTTTCCCAGCGGCACACCCATTACCCTGAAAGAGGTTGCCGGGGAAACCTTTGTATCCCTGGACAATTCCCACTCCTCAAGAATCATTCAGGACAAGCTTTTTCAGCGCTACGACTTTCATCCCAGGATTCTTCTGGAAACCAGTTCCCTGAACGTAGGAAGAAGGATCGCATTAAAAAGCAGCACCTGCATGATTTTGCCGGATGTGTACGCCGACAGCTCCGTTTTCTATGCAGGGGGCGGATTTTATCCTCTGTCCGATTATGCCAATCACCGGCATTTCTACGCCTGCTACCGAAACGGGGAAACCGTCAAGAAATATGTGCGGGATTTCATACTCATCTCCTCCGCCGTTCTGGCCAGAAGCATTGAAAAGCGGGATGCCAGGAACCAACTCAGCGCCAAATAAAACGCCCGGGGCATTCACTTTTTCCGTGAGTGCCCCGGTTTTTTCCGGATTATAGATTATTTCAGAATGTAAGGCTGCCGGAGCAGATGCACTTGCCGCTCTTGCGGTCAAAGAGCATAATCTGATCGCCTGTCACATGCACAGGCACCTGGCTGCCGATGGTAAACAGAGAAGACCCGAAGACCACGCCAGTGAGCAGGAACTCCCCTACCCGAACCTTAATGGTGGACTCCATACCAGTGGGCATGGCACCGTATATTTCACCGGTCAGGCCGCCTTCGTCGGCAATATCCAGAAATTCAGGCCGGATGCCCAGAACAAAATCCTGGTTGGTGATTTCGGGCAAATCCTTCAGAGAATCGTCCTCTTCATCCACCTTGGCAATATGATAGCGGAACACCTCATCCTTGTTTCCCTTCTCCACATAGCCCTTCTGGGTGGATTTTTCCTTCAGTTCCTGAGCTTTGCGGGCAAATTCTTCATCCCGCTGGGCAAACCACTGCTCCAGATCCAGGGGCTGGGCAGGACGGAAGGTAGCCTTCTTTCCACCGAGGACGGTAAGATACACTTCCCCACCGGCCTGCTGGGTTCCCTTTGCGTCCACAAAGTTGATGGAGGGGGTGCCCACAAAGTCTGCTACAAACAGGTTGGCCGGATGGTGATATACTTCCAGAGGTGCCTGGTACTGTTGCAGCACGCCATTGTTGATCAGGCAAATCTGTGTGGCCAGGGTCATTGCCTCCATCTGGTCATGGGTAACATAGACGAAGGTAGATCCGGTTTCCACATGGAGCCGCTGGAGCTCGTAACGCATTTCCAGACGCAGCTTGGCATCCAGATTGCTCAGAGGCTCATCCATAAACAGCACAGAGGGCTCCGGAGCCAGGGTACGGGCAATGGCTACACGCTGCTGCTGGCCGCCGGAAAGCTCTGCGGGATAACGATCCATAAACATGCCGATTTTTACAATCCGGCTGACCCGGCGAACGGAAAGATCGATCTCTTCCTTGGTAAGCTTCCGGGTGAGCTGCACCACTTCCCCATCCTTGGTAAAGCGGAACTCCTCGTCCAGTGTGTATCCGGCATCCCCGGCTGCCTTCTTTGCGCTGGCAACCTTCCCTTCCAGCTCACGGATTTTGGCGGTGACATCCGGATTCTTCTCCAGATGATAGCCAAAAAGCACCTTTGCGCTGTACTGGGAAATGGCAAACGCATCGATAAGCTTCAGGATTGCCTTCTTTTCTTCCAGCTTTCCATCCTTGTCTCTGCACTCCTCCAGAACCTGAACCACCTCACCGGGGGTTTTCAGAATCTCCGCCAGGCGGGCAGCCTTCCGTGCTTCAAAATCGATTTTGGCCATAGGCTCTTTGATATTGGAAAGGCCGAAGGAAATATTCTGATAGACCGTCATATTGGGCCAGAGCGCATAGTTCTGGAACAGAAAACCAACCTTCCGCTTGTTGGCAGGAACGTTGATACCCATATCACTGTCGAACACCACCTGGTCTCCAATGGTGATACGGCCGCTGGTCGGGGTTTCCAGACCGGCGATCATACGCAGGGTTGTTGTTTTGCCGCAGCCGGAGGGACCCAGCAGGGTGACAAACGCATTGTTTTCGATGGTCAAATCCAGGTCTTCAACCGCATAGAATTTGCCCCAACGCTTGGTAATATGCTCTAACTTGATTTCAGGCATTTGATTAACCTCCAATTCCTTTGTCGAGGCTTGCGCCGGTTACTTTGTTTACGATGGTGTTGCACACCAAGATGGTAATGATCAAAATCAGATTGATGCCGCTGGAGAACGCATACAGACCCATCTCGTCGAAATAGTCCAGAGTCGTGGAGAGGATGAAGCCCTGGGTACACAGCAGCATGAACAGGCTCAGCTCACGCAGGCAGGTCATAAAGGGCAGCAGATATCCGGAAATAATCGAAGACTTCTGGATCGGGATAATAATCCGGGTCATTCTCTTGAACCAGGGAATATCCTGAATAATCGCTGCCTCTTCAATTTCCCCGGACAGCTGCAGCATGGAATTCAAAGAACTGCGGCTGGCGAAGGGGATGTACTTTACCGTACCAACAATGATCAGCAGCGTATAGGTATTGAAAAGATTCACCTTCTCCGTGGAGAACAAAATGAAGAAGGCTACACCCACTGCGATAGACGGCATCAGATATGGCAGGAAAGCCACAGAATTGACATAGTTTGCCCACTTGCTGCGGCGGTTCTTCGCCACAGCATAACCGATCATAGTACCAATGGTACCGGCCAGGAGCGCACAGGCGACACTGACCAGCATCGTACCCCGGAAGGCACGCCAAATGGTCTCGTTATACAAGATGCCCTTCTGGCCATACATGCCGTTTTCCGTTACATTCTCCGCAGTGATCCACCACTTGGTGGTCAAATTGGAAGCATCTCCGGTATACAGGAAGGAATAATCTCCGGGGTTGGGCAGGAAGGTCTCAAAAGCAAAGGAAATAATGGGGAAAATACTGGTAAAGAAGGTAAGAATTACCAGAATAAGGGCAATGATGTACTTTCCGGATCTTCCCAGGTTGATCTTGGAAATCTGGCCGGATTTACCGGTAACCGTGGTATAATTCTTCCGGCTTTGCAGGGAAAGCTGGTTGAGCAGCATGATTGCCACACCGAATACCATCATAATGATCGCCAGAATGCTGGCTTCTCCGGTATACTTGGAGTTCATGGACACGTACTTGGTAGACAGCGTGCTCAGCCCCAGGTAATGAGGAACGGGATAGGAGCCCATTGCGCTGCCAAACACCAGCAGAATCGTGGAAAGAATCGCGGGCTTGACCATCGGCAGCGTAATGCGCAGCATAGTTTTCCACTTGGGTGTATCCAGAATCGTGGCAGCCTCTTCCAGATTGGCATCCATATTCCGGAAAATACCACCGATGAGAATATAAGCAAAGGGAGCATAGTGCAGACCCAATACCATCAGGCTGGGAAACAGACCCTTGCACCACCACATAGGCATCTCAATACCAAACAGAGCGGCAAGCAGGCCATTGGAGGTACCGGTAACGGCATTGGAGTTAAACAGGTTCTGCCACACCACAGCCAGCGTCCACTGGGGCATGATATAGGGGAAAATAAAAATAGAGCTCAGGTACTTCCGCCAGGCCAGGTTGGTTCTGGTTACCAGAAAAGCAAAAATGCCTCCATAAAGAATGGATACCAGGCAAGTACCCACTGCCAGCAGCACCGTGTTTTTCAGCGGTGTCCACAAATTGGTCTTTGCCATCCGGCTGGTGAACAAATCAATATAGTTTACGGTGGTGTAGCCGGATGCTTTGCCAGTCAGGTGGGCATCGATGGTTCCGGCATGGATTTTGAACGTATCCTCCACAATGGCTATAATGGGGGCCACGGTGGTAAAGGTCAGCACAATGCCCAGCAGCAGCAAAATCACATTATGAGGCTTGGACAGGAAGGTTTTGATTTTGTTCAGCACGATGGTACTTTGACTGACGCGGAGGGTTTGTGGTTTACTCATGGCTTCCTCCTTTTTTGGGGATGGTAGATTGAAAAAGTGCCTTACTTCGCAGGGCAGAGGCATACCTCTATCGCCTTTCTGGGGGCATGCCCCCGCCCTGCGGCAAAGCTTTTTAGAAATGGCGCCCCCGGATGCGCGATCCAGGGGCGCCGAACCAAATAATGATTTTGAAAATACGGGCCGGATTTTATGCGCTGTACTTGCTCAGCATTTCAATCCAGCTGCCAACAGTAAAGGCAACGTCAGCGCAGTATTCGGGATCTTCCAGAACCAGCTTGCCGTTGGTGGTCCACCAGTCGTAGCCATGGTCATTCTTGGCAGCAAATTCCACAGTGGTGCCGTCGTCGGCCATGCCGCCGATGGAGTGGTGGAAGTTATCCTCGGTCTGCTGAGAAACCACAGGGTTGGAGGAGTAGCCGCCCATATCCTTGCCCCAGGCAGAGAAGCCATCAGCAGTGCAGGTCATGTAGGCGATGAAAGCACATGCAGTCCAGGGCAGAGGAGAATTATCGGTAACGAACAGGTAATGGCAGTAGCCATAGCCGCCGATACCCTGGTAGCCATCCTCATAGGCAGCAACCTTGATATTGTTGACGGAGACAGAGCTGGACTCTTCCACAGAGCGGAGCTTGGAGTAAACCAGCAGACCGAACTGATCCTTGGCAGAAGCATCCACCAGAGTGTTGCAGATGGGGCCATCGTCCGTCTGGGCATTGTAGCTTTCTACCCACAGCTTGATCCAGGCCAGAGCATAGGCGCCGTCAGCACCCAAACCCAGGTCGGCAGCTTCGGATTCCATAGCGGCGATGGTGGGCTGGAAGTAAGCCTGCTCGTCAGCAGACAGAGCATTGAAAGCATCCTTCAGCCAGGCAGCGTAATCGTCACGGGTCAGCATATACAGGAAGTTCTTACCAACGATCTCGGAATCGATGTCCATGTACAGACCATGCTCGCCCTCGGCTACAAAGTCCCAGCAGTTGTCATAGGTCTTATCACCGGTGCAGTTGTACATAAAGACCTTGTTCAGAGTCTGCAGAGGCAGGAAGCCCTGATATGCATCGGCAGTGGTGCCGTTGGCATCTGCCCAATCCTTGGGAATAAAGGTATCCAGAACGCCGGTCTGAACCATCTTGCTCTCGATCTGGTTGCCGTCCTGAATCAGGGTCATGGCGAAGGTACCGGTTCCCTTCAGGGAGTCAGCGGTCAGCTGATCGAAAATCTTATTGTTCTTGGGCTGCTGCCACTCAAAATCCAGGGTGTAGCTGGGATCGATGGTCTGCAGATACTCAATGAACAGAGGCAGAGCACTCTTGCCACGGCTGGAGTTACCTACGCCATAGAACATCTGGCCATTGGACTCCTCGATGGCCTTCTTGGCCAGCTCTTCCAGAGTCATGGTTTCGGCTTCCCGAATGATCTTCTGGGTCTCGGTCAGGTTTTCGACAGCCTCGGTAGTAGCAGGTGCCGCTGCGGGGGCATCAGTCTTGGTTTCGTTCTTGGCAGGCTGGGTTTCGGTGCTGGACGCGCCACAGGCGGCCATAGACAGAACCATAGCAACTGCCAACAGCAGGGCAACGATCTTTTTCATGTTTTTTCCTCCTAAAAATTTTTCCGAAGCAGTGTATGCACTGCTTTGTTATTTTCATTCTACAGTCCATTTGCACAAAAGAACAGTGGACAAAACTGATATTTTTTGTGTTTCCCTGATTTGTTTGTTATAAATGCTTAATTTTATTTCTCTTCTATGATATAATTAGGTCAGATTTACAGTAAGTTCTCTTTATATTGACAAATGGCATACAATAGTAAGGCTGATGGTAAAAAACCACCGTTTTTATTCCCATGCATACGTTTTATTTTTTCGAAACAATCTCAACTATCTCAAACAAAAGGATACTTCCCTATGAAAAAATGGCTGTCCATCGTTTTGGCTCTTTGTCTGTGCGGCTGCACCGCACAGACACCCTCCCCACCGATTGGGCCGGAGGAAAATCAGAAATTGACCATATGCACCTCCCATAAGCAGGATGTGTGGTGGCCTATCGTCAAAGAATTCGAGACCCGCACCGGCATATGGGTAGAAGTTATAGAAGGCGGCACCAACGAATTGCTGGAACAATTGGACAAGGGCGATATAAAGGCAGACATTGTATTCGGCGGCGGTGTAGAGACACTGGACAGCTATGCCGATCTGTTCGCCCCCTACACCAGCCAGCACGCCCGGGAAATTCTTCCTCAATACCACTGCGAAAGCGGCATCTGGACACCTTTTTCCTCTTTGCCGCTGGTTCTGATCTACAACCCCAAGCTGGTGGTTCCCGGGACTGTTTCCGGGTGGGCGGATCTTCTGAATCCGGAGCTGGAAGGAAAAATTGCCTTTGCAGACCCCACCGTTTCTGGCTCCAGCTACACTGCTCTGGCTACCCTGCTCCAGGCAATCGGGGCAGACACCGATGAAACACTGCAAGCCTTTGCCAAAAATCTGGACGGAAGGCAACTGGCCAGCTCCGGTGATGTTGTTTCCGCCGTATCCAGCGGCGAGGCGCTGGTTGGTATCACCATTGAAGAAACGGCACTGCGGCGCATTCACGCCGGGGATACACTGGTGATGGTATACCCCAGAGACGGCACCAGCTGCGTTCCGGATGGCTGCGCAATTGTAAAAGGTGCGGCGCATTTGGAGAACGCACAAGCCTTTGTGGACTTTACCCTGAGTCAGGATGTACAAATTTTTTCCCAGGAGCAACTGTTCCGCCGCTCTGTTCTGACGGATCTGGCCAACGCTCAGGAACCCCGCAGCCTGGTACAGGTAGACTATGATATACTATGGGCCAGCCAGAACCGGGATAAGCTGCTGATGAGCTGGCAATTCTACTTTGGAACGGAGGATCTGCCATGAGAAAGCCCTCTTCCACCTCCTTCCGCCAGCGACTCAATGCCGCTTTCCTGGCTGCTTCCCTGATCCCCATGCTGCTGTGCTTCGGCCTGACACTGCAAATCTACCGCACCCGGATGGTTGCCAGCGCACAGCAGTCTGCCCAGCACCAACTGGAGCATGCCCTGACCACACTGGACAGCTTACAGGCAGGTTTTCTGACTACTGCGGAAATCCTCGGACAGGATAAGCAAATTGCCCAGGCACTCTTTGCAGAGGCTGCCGATGATTCTCTTGTATACGACCGCCTGTTCGCCGCCACAGAGGCGCAGCGTACCCTTGCCCGGTTTGACCTGTACGACATCAGCGGAAATTGGCGCTACTCCACGCAAACTACCCCGGAGGAGGCAAAAATGCCCACAAATTGGGGGCTGCTCCGATCTGCTGCCCAGACAGGCAGCAATCACCTGGTATATACCGCCCCACAGGATGCCGGCAAAACAGAAGAAAGCCTGCTCCGGGGAGCGGTTCTTCTGGCTGACGGATACGGTGCCCCCGTGGGTTACCTGGTAATCGGTATGAACGACAGCCAGCTGCGTGCCATTCTGGGAAATACCGATGGCCAGACCGAGCTTCTGCTCCTGGACAGCCTCTGGCGTCCCGTATTTTGTACCCAAAGCAGCCACACCATCAGCCTGACACAAGCACTGCGTGACCATCTGCTCCACGCCGGAAACCTGGAAGATGTTTCCGGAGAGTACCTGTACACCGTTGCCCAGCACGCCACCGCCGGGCTTTACCTGGTACTGCAGCAGCCCCAAGCCTTCACTCAGGCCACACTGACACTGCTGTACACTGTGGGGGTGCTTTGTGTACTGGTATGCATTCTTTTCAGCGTGATCATGGGCTTGCAGCTGAGCCGACAAATGTTTCAGCCCATTGCCGCACTGCACAGAGGCATCCGGCATGTGGAAAAGAATGATTTGGAGGTTCAGGTTTCCATTCCCCCTGGTCACCGGGATGAATTGAGCGAATTGGCTGAGAAATTCAACCACATGGTCACCTCATTGCGGCGCAACCAGCAACAACTACTGGAAAACCAGCAGGCTCTGAACGATGCTCAAATCCGTATGCTGCAAGCCCAGCTGAACCCGCATTTTCTTTGCAATACACTGGACACCATGAAGTGGATCAGCAAAATCAATCAGGTTCCCCAGGTTGCAGAAATGTCCACCAATCTGGCAGATATACTCCGGTTCTGCATTTCCCCCGCGAAATTTGTGCCCCTGCAAAAGGAACTGGAAATTCTGGAACGGTATCTGGACATCCAGCGTATCCGCCTGAGCGACAGCTTCAGCTATACCTGCCAGATTCCGCAGGAGGTTAAAAGCTGCCCAGTGCCCAAGATGCTGCTGCAGCCGCTGGCTGAAAACGCCATACTCCACGGCCTGAGCGGCATAGAAAACGGACAGCTCCTGGTAACCGCCCGGCAGACAGAAACCCTGCTGGAAATTCGGGTATACGACAACGGGCACGGCTTCCCGGAAGAAATGCTGGGCACCTATCATCCGCCGGAACACCCCACCGGTCACCTTGGACTATTGAATGTAGACACCATTCTGCGCAAACACTACGGGGAAAGCTTCGGCTTGACTCTGGAAAACAGACAAGATACATCCGGCGCCTGCATCGTCGCCCGGTTGAAGCTGGAAAGAGAGGAACACACATGCTGAGAGTTTTGATTGTCGAAGACGAAGAAATAATCCGAAAGGGCATCGCCCTGGCTGTAGACTGGGCCGCACTGGATTGCGTTGTTGTCGGAGAAGCAGCCAATGGCGAAGAAGGACTGGAGAAAGCCAGGCAGCTGAACCCGGGACTGATCATCACTGATTTGAAAATGCCCAAAATGGACGGTCTGGAAATGCTGGAACGCCTGCGCAGCGGCGGCTGCAATGCCTATGTAATGATACTCACCGCCTATGACAGCTTTGCCTATGCCCAGAGCGCTATCCGGCTGGGCGCAGTGGATTTCCTTCTGAAACCCTTCCATGACGGAGATCTGGAAAGTGCGGTACTGAGACTGCAAAAGCGTTTTGCGGAAACAAAAAAAGCCCCGGAAGTAAAACTTCCGGAGATCAATACTCAGGTTCAAAGCCGATACGTAGCAGAGGCAATGGACTATATCAGCAAAAACTGTGGGGACAGCAGCCTGTCCGTAGGACAAATCGCAAGCCAGCTGGGCTTGAGCGAAGGACACCTGAGCCACCTGTTTAAGAAAGAAACCGGCTGCACTGTAGGAAACTACCTGACCCGCTGCCGCATTCAGAAGGCAATGGTTCTCCTGCGCCAGGGAAAGCTGAAAGTATACGAAGTCGCGGAGGCCAGCGGCTACAGGGATATCACCTATTTCTCCGGAACCTTCAAAAAACTGGTGGGAATGAGTCCCAGTGAATATCAAAACAGCTGTATCTGACAGCAGCAAAATCCCCGGTTTTCCCTGCAACAGCAGTGGAAAACCGGGGATAATTGTAAAAAAGTAAGGGCGCAAGCGTTACCGGGTCATGTTACATCCGGGATCTTGTGGAGCAGCTCCAGCACATACGGCTCCCCATCCACCTCCAAATATCTGGCAATGCTTTCATAATGCGCGCCATTATAAAGTCTGGTTTGGCGGGCTTCCGCTCTGGTTCGGTATGCTCTGACCGCCGGACACAGTCCCTGGCGATCCAAATCGCAATAGGGACAACACTGTGTCTCATGATCCGGTGCTCTGCACAGCTGCTCCATCGCCTGGCGATCCCGCAGCTGCACCACATCGAACACCATCTGAAAATTCCGGAGCATCGCCTGGAGTTCCTTCTGGGTCAGATGATTATCTGGAACCACCGTATCGTCACGGCGGTACAGCGTTGTGGTGCTGCGATTCTTTTCTGCTTTGGTGCCCAACCGCCCTTCCCGGGCACAGGCGCATACATAATCCCGGAACTCATCCTCCGTCAACGGCCGGGAATAATAATAGCCCTGGATATAATCACAGTCGTTATTACGCAGGAAGGTGACCTGCTCCGCAGTCTCCACTCCCTCCGCAATTACCCGAATGCCAAGGTGATGCGCCATATCCAAAACGCCATTGATGATGGTACGTACCTTTGGACTGGTCTCAATCTGGCGGGTAAAGGACATATCCAGCTTGAGAATGTCAAAATCATAACGCTTGAGCATGCCAAAGGAGGAATAGCCGCTGCCAAAGTCATCCAGCAGGATCAACGCTCCGGCGCTGCGGAGCTGCTCCATCAGACCGGCACGTTCGTTCTCCAGGGCAACATAGGAGGTTTCCGTAATTTCCAGGCGCATATCTCCGGGCAAAAGCGCGTCTCCCTGGAAAATATCCACCAGCTTGTCCATAAGCTCTTCGTTATAAAAATCCATCCAGGAAAGATTTACGGAAACGGGAACCACCGGAATATCTTCTTCCCGGCATTTTAAAATATTCTGAAAAACCCGCTCCGCAACAAAACCATCCAGCCGGGAAATCTGACCGCCGCTTTCCAGCGCGGGGATAAATACAGCGGGAGATACCATCCCCTTCTCTGGATGCTCCCAGCGCACCAGTGCTTCCGCAGATACCAGATTGCCAGTAGCCGCCTCTACCACAGGCTGGTAATAAACCTTAAACTCCCCATTGGCAATGGCCGTTTCATATTCCCCCATGATCTCCACCCGATCCATATACATCTGGCGAATGGAATCATCAAACACCGCGTAGGGCTGCAGGCAGTCACTCAGTACGCTTTCCTGTGCCATTCTTGCTTTTTCCAGCATAGCGGGGACATCCGTCTCCCCGGCACGCAGATTGTAAACACCGCAATGGGCATACAGCCGCATGCTCCTGCCCCGGCGCTGCGCAGTGATTTTCAGTTTGGTTTCCATGGCCTCCAGATCCAGGTTTTCCCGGGAAATCAGACAGGCAAAGTGGTCTGTGTTCATCCGCCCGGATACCAGAGGAGACCAAATGCTGTTCATTTTTCCATAGAACTCCCGCAGAACACTGTCTCCCCCATCTGTGCCAAACAGATCATTGGTTGCCCGAAAGTTCTTTATGTCCAGGTAAAGCAGCGCAAGATTGGAAGCATCAGCGGTATTAAACAGGATGTTTTGCGCCATCTGGACAAATCCTCTTCGGTTATATCCTCCGGTAAGAAGATCCGTATAGTCGTGGCGGTACAAAGAAAGGGTATTATGCACCCGGTTGCGGATAATCTCGGCACTGAAGGGCTTGGAAAAGTAATCCACTGCCCCCAGCTTGTAGGCTCGCAGTATCGCCTCATAGGAGGAATCCCCGGAAATAACAATAACGGGAAGGGTATCCACCAGCTGGTTTCGGTTCAGATATTCCAGCACGCCAAAGCCATCCACTTCCGGCATCTGAATATCCAAAAGCATCAGGCGATAGATTCTCTCCCGGGAACGGATCATTTCTATAGCCTGGGCACCGTTTTCCGCCTGATAGACGCAATATTGTTCTCCCAGAATACACGCCAGCAGCTCCCGGTTGAGAGGGGCATCGTCTACGATCAGCAGGTTTGTTTCTTGCATGAATATTCTCCTCTCACTTTTCTTTCCCGTAGGCTGTCAGAGAAACGACAACTTCCCTGTGTGCCTGCTCCACCCGGGCAAACAACGCAGGGTCTGCCAGGGAAGTTCCTGGGCGCAGCTGCTCTGTAAGCGCAGAAGCGGATTCCATGAGCCGGGTGAAGGACAAATTGGCTGCCACCCCTTTCAGAGTATGGGCACAGCGAAAAGATGCCCCTACGTCCCCTTCCAACACCGCCATCCGCAGCTGCTCCATAGTTGCGTCTTTCAGATAGCGGAGGGCGAAACGCTCCACCATTGCCGCAGAACCCAGACGGCTCACCGCATCGGCGTAATCACCGCCCATATTTTGATAACATTGTTCCAAAGTCATAACAGAAATTTCCCTCTGTTTTCTTGTAAAATCCAAAACGCAGTCCGGCAGGCTGCCGCCTGTTCCGGTGCGCGCATATTATACCACAGAGGGAGGGCTACAGCAAGAAAAAGGTTCAGCATTCTTCGCTTGCTTCCAGAATTGCCTCTGCGGTCATCATTCCATCGATGGCCGCAGACATAATGCCCCCGGCATAGCCTGCGCCTTCCCCCGTGGGATATAAGCCCCGCAAAGAGGACTGCCGGGCAGCATCCCGCACAATACGTACAGGCGAAGAGCTTCTGGTTTCCGGTGCGGTAAGTACAGCATCCGGATAGGCAAAACCATGGAGCTTTTTATCCAGACCGGGGAGGGCTTCTTCAATGGCATCCGTAATATGGCGGGGCAGACAGGCATGCAAATCTGTCCACACAACACCGGGACGGTAGGTAGGCTCCACGGTACCTGCACCGGTGCTGGGCACACCGGCCAGGAAATCGCCCACCTTCTGTGCCGGAGCCCGGTAGCTGCCGCTCTGACGGTAAGCTGCCTGCTCAATCTCCTGCTGCCACAGCATTCCACCCAGAGCTCCGGGATATGGAAAGCTCTCCGGGTTTACCGTGACCAGCAGCGCCGCATTGGCATTTTCTCCATCCCGGTCGGCATAGCTCATGCCATTGGTCGCAATACGCCCCTCCTCTGAAGCGGCTGCTACCACATAGCCGCCGGGGCACATGCAGAAAGTATAGGCAGTGCCGCCGGGCAAATGCTCCACCAGCTTATAGTCCGCAGGGGGCAGGTTTGGATCTTCGCTGCCGTACTGGGCAAGATCGATGGTGCTCTGCTTATGCTCAATCCGAACACCCATGGCAAAAGGCTTCGGCTCCATAGCAACGCCCTGGTCATGCAGCTGGCAGAACGTATCCCGCGCGCTGTGGCCAATTGCCAGAACCACTTGCCTGGATAGGATCTGCTCGCCGGATTCCAGCCTGACACCGGTGATCTGATCACCCTGGGTCAGAAATTCGGTTACCTTGGCTCCAAAGCGCACTTCTCCCCCAAGAGAGATAATCCGCTTGCGCAGATTCTGCACCACTTCCAGCAATACATCCGTTCCCACATGGGGTTTTGCATCGTATAAAATCTCTTCCCGGGCACCGGCTGCCACAAACTGCCGCAAAATCCAACCGATTCTGGGGTTGTTTACACCGGTATTCAGTTTTCCATCAGAAAAAGTACCCGCGCCACCTTCTCCGAACTGTACATTGCTCTTTACATCCAGCTCGCCTGTTTGCCAGAATTTCTCCACTTTCCGGTGCCGGGTAAGGGCATCCTCTCCCCGCTCCAGGACAATGGGCTTCCTGCCGGCCATCGTCAGCACCAGCGCCGCAAACATACCCGCGGGGCCAAAGCCAACCACTATGGGGCGCTGTGTACTGGGCTGTGCCTTAGGCGGCCGATAGAAACTCACCGGTGCCAAAGAGACCCGCTTGTTGCGGCAACGCTTGAGCACCTTGTTTTCACTCCCCTTTAACGACACATCCACCGTATAAATAATACAGACATCCGGCTTTTTCCGGGCATCTACAGACCGGCGCACCAGGGTAAGATCCCGAATTTCCGAAGGGGATACGCCCAAAATCTGGGCAGCGGAAAACAAAAGAGAATGGTGGTCATGCCGGGGCGGCATGGCAATATCCCGTATACGAATCATTTATTTCCTCCTGCGTTCTTACCTGCCAGGCGGCCGGAGCTCCAGGCCCACTGCAGGTTATATCCACCACAATCTCCATCCACATCCAGAACTTCTCCGCAGGCATAGAGACCGGGTATCCGTTTGCTTTCCATCGTTGTTGCTTCAAATTCTCCGGTGCAGATGCCACCGGCTGTGACCTGCGCACTATCCATACCCAAAGGCTCGGAAAGCACAATGGGGAAAGATTTCACCGCTTCCGCCACCTCTTCGATTTCCCGGGAGGAAAGCGTGCGGACGCTCCCGGTGAGAGACAAGCCGCAGTACTGCACCACAACCCGCCCCAGGCGGTTATGGAGAATACCGGTGAGCAGATCTCCGTTTTCCAGGTTCGTTTCCTGCCGCCGGTACAAACGATCCTGCACTTGAGCCAGGCTCAGCTGGGGCAGAAAATCCAGCCGACACACCCACTCCCCCTTTTCCCGGCAGACATCCCGGGACATTTCAAACATCATAGGGCCGGACAGTCCCTGCTCTGTAAACTGGATTTCACCGGCAGAGCCGGCAAAGAGGTTGCCGTTGTGATAGATTTCTCCCACGCAATTGGCACGCACGCCCTTCAGCGCTGCAATTCCATGCCAGGAGGTTTTGATCTGCACCAGATTCGGCCGCAACTTTGTGCAGCGATGCCCGAAACCGCGCAAAATCTGGTAGCCGGACATGGTTCCTCCCAGCTTGCTGCCGGCAAGGCCACCGCAGGCCACAATCAGCTTCCGGCAGGAAAAGCGCTCCTGCGCCGTCTCTATTTGGAAGCCCTGTTCCGTTGCCCTGACACGCTGCACCTCGCAACCGGTTTTTAATGTGATATTGGGCTTGTCCAGAGCAAAGCGCAGCACATCCACCACACTGTTCGCCTGGTCTGAATAAGGATAGACCCGACCGGATGGCTCTGCCACCGTCACAAGTCCCAAATTCTGAAACCAGGAAAGGGTCTGCTCCGGTGAGAACTGCTCCAGGGCATACCGGGAAAATTCCGGCTCGTCTCCATGGTAGCCCCCCTGCAGAGCATGGAGATTGGACAAATTGCAGCGGCCGTTTCCTGTGGCCTGAAGCTTGCGCCCCACCCGTGCCTGCCGCTCCAGCAAAAGTACCTGCACCTCCGGATTTTCCGCGGCGGCCAGGGCGGCCGCCATACCGGAGGCTCCGGCACCAATAATTCCTACTGTCAAAGCTGTATCCTCCTGATTGGCTTAGTTAAAAATGCGCAGCCGAGGGATTCACCCGCCACCTGGGTAGTGGGCAAAGCCATCGGCTGCGCCGGTTCCGGCAAGTCTGGGTCCGGTCACTTCTTCCGGAACACCACCAGCTTGCTGCCGATGTAGTTGATGATGACTACCAGGACGCTGGTGACCAGCTTCCAAATGTTACCGTTCCATCCCAGCGTATCCACCGCAACAAACAGGATGACGGTTTCCAGAAGACCAGAGGAAATACGGGTAACCACAAACTTTCCCAACTCCGGCAGCACGGTGGACAACGACCAATCGAAGCTTTTAAATACGAAAGGCTTATTGGTCAGATAGGCAAAGGCGACACTGACCACCCAGGCGATGGCGTTGCTCAATGCAGCGGAAAAGCCCAGGAGATTCAGGCAGGGCAGATAAATCAAATAGTTCACCACAGTGGTCAACACACCAAAAAACAGATAAGAAACAATGTCCCAATGGGTACGGACGAGAGAAATGATCTTATTATACATAGATTGTCTCCAATGGTTGTATTTTCTTGTATTATATCACCCGCGGCGCTCCTTCGCAACCTTGAATTTTCCAGTCATAAAAGGTTTACGAAAAAAAATGTATACTTTCCGGCCAAGTTGTGCTATAATGCAGGTGATTTGTGCGGGTAGGCAGACCCGGCAGATGTTCACAGACAGCACCCAAAAGGTGCGAAGAGAAAGAAAATGGGGTTCCCGATCTTTCTTCCCGCTATGCCGCGAATGTGCGAACAGATAGTGGTGAAGCCTGGGCAGCTTCCATTTGTATAGAATAAAAGCAGGCGTCAATTGAGAGAAGCTGGCGATACAGGGTCAGTTTTTCCTTTGCGGCTGCCTGGTTGTTGTGTATTTTTTTGTTATTTTGGAAAGGAGATACCATTACATTGGCTGAAAAACTGAAAATTATCCCTCTTGGCGGTTTGGACGAAATCGGCAAAAACATTACCGTACTGGAATACGGCAAAGATATGATCGTAGTAGACTGCGGCATTGGCTTCCCGGAGGAAGACATGTACGGCATCGATTTGGTCATCCCGGACTTTTCTTATCTGGTGGCCAACCAGAAAAAGCTGCGTGGCATGTTCATCACTCATGGACACGAAGACCACATTGGTTCCATCCCCTACTGCATGAAGCAGGTAAACTGCCCGATTCACGGCACCGCCATGACCAACGGCCTGATCAAGCTGAAGCTGGAAGAGCACAGGCTGGCAGATACCGTGAAGCTGGTAACCCACAAGCCCGGCGATGTGGTAAAGGCCGGATGTTTCAGCGTTGAATTCATCCACGTGAACCACTCCATTGCCGACGCTGTCGCTTTTGCCATCAAAACCCCTGTGGGTACCGTGGTGATGACCGGCGACTTTAAAATCGATCCCACATCTGCCGATGGGATGATGAACCTGGCACGGCTGGGTGAACTGGGCAACCAGGGTGTGCTGGCATTGCTGGCCGATTCCACCAACGTAGAGCGGGCGGGATATACCCCCAGCGAAAATGTGGTTGCGGAGAGTTTGGACCGCCAGTTCAAAAACTGCGATCAGCGAATCATTATCACCACCTTTGCCTCCAACATGCACCGGATCCAGAGCGTAATTTCCACCGCTCAGCGCTATGGCCGAAAGGTTGCGGTGACCGGACGCAGCATGGAAAACATGCTGAAAGTCGCCCAGGAGCTTGGCTATCTGAAAGTGAAACCCGGCACCATTGTAGAACTGAATGCCATCAAGAGCATACCCAAAAACAAGCTGGTAATCGTATCCACCGGCAGCCAGGGCGAAAATATGTCCGCACTGTACCGGATGGCCTTCTCTACTCACAAGCAGGTAGACATTACCTCCGGAGACCGGATCATCATCTCTGCCTCTGCCATCCCCGGCAACGAGAAGGCAGTATCCCGCATTATCAATGAGCTGTACCGCAAGGGTGCGGATGTGGTTTACGAAAAGAGCGAAGGTTTGCACGTATCCGGCCACGCCTGCCAGGAAGAGCTGAAAATCGTCCATGCACTGGTTAAGCCCCGCTTCTTCCTGCCCCTGCACGGCGAGCAGCGGCACCTGCAGATCCACAGCAAGCTGGCACAGTCCATGGGTATGAACCCCCGGAACATTCACATCGGCGAAATCGGCACCGTGTTTGAATTTACCGGCAAATCCTGCAAACAGAACGGTACCGTTCCCGCAGGCAAGGTATTTGTGGACGGAACCGGCGTAGGCGATGTGGGCAGCGTGGTACTGCGGGACCGGAAGCACCTGGCGCAGGACGGCATGATTGTGGTTTGCGTCAACCTGTCCAGCCAGGACGGCAGCGTGATCTCCGGCCCGGATATTATCACAAGAGGCTTTATCTATGTGAAAGAGTCCGAGGCTCTGATGGAAGAACTGCGTCAGGTGGCTATGGAAGCCATTGAACGCTGCCAGCGCAAGCGGGTAAGAGACTGGTCTGCCATCAAGTCCGCCATTAAAAACGACCTGAGCGGCTACCTGTTTAAGACCACCAAGCGCAACCCGATGATTCTGCCTGTTATTATGGAAATTTGACCCCATCCCCCGGATTTTCAGTACGCCTGTAAATCCGGGGGATGCTTGTGGGTGACCCAGAGAAACATAGGAGGTATTCCCATGAACATTGCCTTCGCACCTATGGAAGGACTGACCGACAGCGTATACCGGCGGCTCCATCACCGGTATTTCCCGGGTACAGACCGGTATTTTATGCCCTTCTTTTCCCCCACCATCCACCGACAGCTCACTCCCAGAGAGGCACGGGAGCTTCCACCGGCGCAGACAGAAAGCTTCCTCGCCATACCGCAGATTCTGACCAAGAGTGCGGAAGATTTTCTCTGGGCAGCGCAGCAGTGCGCAGATCTTGGGTATCAGGAAGTGAATCTGAACCTGGGCTGTCCCTCCGGAACTGTTTTTTCCAAGGGAAAAGGCTCCGGAATGCTGAAAAATCCCCAGGAGCTGAGCGCATTCCTGGAACGCATTTATGCCAACTCTGCCCTGCCTGTATCTATCAAGACCCGGCTGGGTGTTGCAGAGCCGGAGGAATTTGAAGCACTTCTGGCTGTTTTCAACCAATATCCTGTAAAGGAGCTGATCCTCCATCCCCGGGTGCGAAAAGCCTTTTATGAAGGCTCTGTGCAGATGGACTGGTTTGGCTACGCCGTAACCCACAGCAAACATCCCCTGTGCTACAACGGAAATCTGTGCAAAATAAGCGACCTGGAAGCCTTTGAGTCTGCTTACCCCCAAATCCATCATGTAATGCTTGGCCGGGGACTGATCGGCGATCCGGGGATGCTGACTCCCGGCGGCACCCGCCCCGATGCCCTGGAAGCCTTCCTGGATGAACTGCTGGAAACCTATATCCAGCTCTTCGGCGGCTCCCGCAATGCCATGTTCCGCCTGAAAGAAAACTGGCGCTACCTGCTGTGTCGGTTTGAAAACGCAGAAAAGGCAGGCAAACGCCTGCGAAAGACCACAGACGTAGACGAATACAGGGCCATCACCCACGACATCATCCGCAACCACAAAATGCGGGATGCTCTGGAGGCTGACTGGTAACAGCATAGTTCTTAAAATTTGGGTTCAGGCAAATCCGGCTGGGAACTTAAAATCCCCAAGTTTTTGGTACTTTCCACGGGAAAGCGCCAAAACTTGGGGATTTTGTTATTGGTGAGTATCCTCAATCATCCTGCTGCCTTACAGGGAACAGAGACGATGGATCAGCCTTTCACTTTGACTGTGAGCCTGAGCTGAACCGGCTTGGCGTTGGATGCGTGATTCCGGGGCGTAACATCCAGGAAAACCGTATAGCTCTTGCCAGTAGCCAGAAGTGCAGGATTTTGCAGGCGGATGTCTACCCGGCCGGTTTCCCGGTTAAAGGTCAGACCTCCCTCTTCTCCCATGGCTTCCAGGAAAGCACGGGCGGTCTTGCTTCCCAGCGTTACCTGATCGATCTGCGCGGTTGCCGGGCTGGTGACCCGAAGGGTTGTGCCGGTGCGTCCCAAAGCCTGATAGCATGTCACACTGCTTGGTGCAGCGGATACCTTTAACGTACTCTGGGTCACCTTGATATTCAACTCTTTGGATACTTTTTTACCGCAGACGCTTATATCCAATACTACTTTATAAGACTTACCTGTGGTATATTCCTGACCAGGCTTCAGCATCAGAAGTATCTTGCCATCCTCCGGCTTCACCTGGAACAATGCGCCATCCTGGCCCGCAAGGGATACATCCGAGACAGACCCAAGGCAATTTTTCAGCTTCACCGTACAGGTGATGGCGCTGTTGGAATCCAGGGTATCCAGCTTACCCTTGGTCGTCACAGAGGCATCGATACCGGCACTGTAGGTAGTCAGCTTCACTTTCAAACCGTTGGACAATCTCACAGGCTTATCCCCTTCTTCCTGCTTGAGCAAGGGATAGATGAGATAGGTTTTGTCCCAGTTGCCGGTGCCACTCAGGCAGGCCGTCAGCAGGCCATCCTTATAGGACAAAGGCGTTCCCTCCAAACCATCAAATCCTTCCAGAATATAGCCTGCGGGAACATTTACCTTGGTGGAAACCGTCTCCTCTCCGGCCAGATACCGGTTCAGTTTGAAGGTGGACGCAACCAGCTTTACATTGGGCGAAGTGGCGGCCACGGTCACTTTCAAAGTTACCGCTTTCAGGGATGTCGATTCATCCAGCCAGCCTACGCAGCTGAATGTGTAGGTTCCCGCTTTAGGCAAATTCTTCTCATCCCTGATCTTGGCAATGATCTGACCATCTTCATAGGTTACGGACATCTTTTCCGCTTCGTTGGCAGCCTTCGATGTGGAGGTGATGGTCACGTTCTTCAGTTTCAGGTTGCTCTGAGACAGAGAAACTGCCGCAGATGCCTTCGTCTCCGGGAATACACTGTTGAGCTTCAGCGTTGTGGCAGCCAGCTTTAAGGTAGGCGCAGTCGCCTGGACTGTGACATTATGGGTCAGCTTTACAGTCTTCGTCCAGTTGTCGGCTCTTACCTGGATGGTTGCGCTGCCTCCCTTATTGCCGGTTAGTGTGAGGGTCATATCCGTTCCGGTTATGCTGTGGGTTGCGAAGCTGCCACTGTATGTGACGGCCATATTTTCCAGATTCAGTGCTTTGGTGCCATCCAGAACCCGGAAAGTGGTTGTCCGTTTTCCCAATTGTGTATATTCTGGGCTGATAATCCCGAACGGAGAGCCACAGGTTTGCGGAAACCTTTCCCTGATCCTTGGCGGTGGCCGTAATGGCACATTCGCCGCTGGCACCCTTCTTCACGGTGACGGTGGCTGTACCGTCCTTGTTGTCCTTGACGGTGGCAATGGACGTGTTGCTGCTGACCCAGGTGACGGTGGGGGTAAAGTCATTGTTATCGTAATCCTTGGCTGTGGAGGAAGCAGTAAAGGTGTAGGCACCGTCGGAAACATGCTTCGCATCCAGAATGACCATATTCTCTTCCACCTGAGCAGGCTCTTCTGCCACTGCGGACAGTTCCAGTGCCTCCACCTGCATATCAATAACCTTGACCTTGCAAGTAGCCTTCCGGTTCAGAGGGTCGTTGCGGATAACGGCTGTAACAGTGGCGGTACCGGGGGCGGCACCGGCAGTAATAACGCCGGTATTTTCATCCACCGTAGCGATGTTCTGCTGGCTGGCGGGGATGCTGAAATACAGCTCACTCTGTTCCAGCGGGCTGGAACCGCTGACGGTGACGGTAGCTGTCTGGCCGGGTTGCAGACCCAGGGCAGGTGCGTCAGAAGTTGCGGTGAGTTTCGCCGCCTTGTCCAGATAATATACCGTCAAAGCCACCTTGGCAGATTTTTTACTGCCGTCAGTAGCCGTTGCGGTAATGGTGACAGTGCCGGGCTTCAGCAATGTCACCGTACCGGTTTCGTCCACGGTAGCGACCTTCTCATTGCTGCTGACCCAGGTCACATCGTTCAGGGCATCTTCCGGAGCGGTGGTTGCGGTGAGAGTCAGGGTGGATGTTGCGTGCATGTCCACCGTGGCAGATTCCAGCCCGCCGATGGTCACACTGGTAGCCTTTGGCAGGATGGTGATATTCTTTGTGCCGATGGCGTTGTCACCGGTCGCTGTGACGGTAACACTCACCTTCTGCGTGACATTCTTGGCAGTCAGTTTGCCAGCGGAGGAAATCGTGGCATAGTCGCCGCCCTCCGTCACGCTCCAGGTGACCTCAACTTGCTGCTCATCGTCACAATAATAGGCAACCAATGTTTGCATCTTACCGGAAACCAGGCAAGATAGTTCAGCAGGCCGGATTTCCAAATCATCCACGGATCCAAAATGAATGGTTGCATTTACCAGCTGCGTGTTGTAATCCGCAATTTGGATTCGATTCCATTGCCGCTTTGTTCCACCATAGTATACATCAGCCCACTTTCTGCACCCATTAAATGCAGCGTAGCCAATGCTGGTTACCCCCTCAGGGATGGTGATGCTGGTCAGGCCGTCACAGCTGCAGAACGCATAATTTCCAATGATAGTGATTCCTTCAGGAATTGTAACAGGGTCGGAGTGACCTCCGGGAACGACAACAAGCTCTGTCTTTTCCGCATTATAAAGAATTCCATCTACAGATACAAAGTTCTCATTGCCCTCTGCCACCTGAATATCCGTCAGACGATCACAGTCACTGAATAAAAAATGGTTCTGAAAGGGATAATCCCTTGTCCCTCCCAACGAGAGAGGTGGCACAGCGAATGCCCTATCAGTCATGCTATCGCATGCCAGCTCCCCCAGAGGGGGAGCCAAGACTGTCGAAAAAACCCTGCGGGCTTTTCCGACAATTCTTTTGCAGTCTGCCGCGCGCAGAATTTGTCCGCCTTTGTCGGACAAATTCCACACTTGCAGCCTGAGAAGTATTTTCTGTCAGGTACACGCCCC